>NZ_JACASJ010000150.1:0-8628 GCF_013391025.1 Enterobacter sp. SECR19-1250
GCGTGATCTGATCCTTCAACTCAGCAAAAGTTCGATTTATTCAACAAAGTCTCAGAAATAAGACAGATTTGCTGGTCTTTTTAACCAGTTAGATCTGTCGACCAAGAGCACAACCCGACATAACGACAACATGGAATCAGGACAATGAAAGCTCAATTTAAAACGAAAACACTGCTTGCCGTCGCCGTTGCGGCAGTACTGCCAGCAGGGTCGGCGTTCGCTGCAACCACCAGCGGCGGTACGGTGAACTTCAGCGGCAAGGTGGTGACCTCAGCCTGCGCCATCAGTGCTGGCAGCGCCAACATTGATGTCGACATGGGCGAAGTGCGTACCGCCACGCTAGCCGCGGCAGGCAGTGAAGCCAGCACCGCGAAAGCCTTCTCCATTACCCTGGAAGATTGCGAAATCGCCGATACCTCCGCCTCAACGGAAGACAACCCGATTGCCGCCACCACCGTGGCCGTGACCTTCACCGGTACGCCGGATGCGGCCGATGCCGACAGCCTGGCCGTTGGCGCAAACGGCGGCGCTAACTCGGCGCAGCACGTTGCGATTCGCCTGTACGACGAGCAGGGCAAAGTGGTGAAGCTGGGTGAACCTGCCGCCGCCATTCCTCTGCGTGCGGGGGCCAACACCCTGAACTTCAGCGCGAAATATTACTCACCGCAGGGCAACGCCACGGCGGGTGATGCCAGCGCGGTTGCAACCTACACCGTTACCTACTCGTAATTTTCAGGCCCGGTTCGCTGGCCGGGCCTGACTCAGCTTTAAGGAGACGCACCATGCGCGCAAAAGCAGGGATCTGTCTGGCTATTTCATTATGTTCATCCGCCGCATATGCAGGCGGCGTAGGGCTGGGCGCCACGCGAATGGTCTACTCCAGCACTACCAACCAGTCCATGCTGCAGGTCAGGAACACGCATCCCGACGCCACGTTCCTGATCCAGTCATGGATGGAAAACGAAAAAGGGCAAAAAACCAACGACTTCGTTATTACGCCGCCACTGTTCGTCATGAAACCGGCCAGCGAAAGCGCGGTGAAAATCATGTTTAACGGTAAAGCCCTGTCAGAGGATCGCGAAACGCTCTACTGGATGACGGTGAAAGCCATTCCACAGCAGACCAAAAGCGGTTCCGGCAATTCGCTGCAGTTTGCTTCGGCAAACCGCATCAAGGTGTTTTATCGCCCGGAGAGCCTTGGGCAAGGCGCAGGGGACGCCTGGAAAAGCCTGACCGGAGCCTATCGCGGCGGAAAGGTCACGCTTAGCAACCCAACGCCGTACTACCTCACCACCATCAACCTGAAAATCGATGGTATGCCGGTACAGCCGGTAATGGTGCCGCCGAAATCCAGCGTAACGCTGGGCGAAACCTTCAGCCACGCCAGCAGCGTGAGCTACCAGACCATTAACGATTACGGCGCATGGACGCCCGCGACACGCGCGGCATTGTCCCAATAATCCCGACTGTGAGGCGTGACCACGTGAAAAGAAAAATCCTGTGTGCCACGGTGATCTCCCTGGTAATTCGGCAGGCCATGGCGGCTGAAAGCGCGTTGCAATTTAACCCTGCGTTCCTCAACGGTGAGAGCGCCAACAGCGCCGATCTCGCCTGGGTCAACGCCGGGAGCGCATTGCCGCCGGGCGATCACAACCTCAACGTGTATATCAATAACAACTATGCGTTCACCGGCAATGTCACGTTCCGCACCGCTGAAAATACAGGGGAAGCCCTGCCATGCCTCACGCCTGAACAGATCGCGGCGCTGGGCATCGACAGCCAGCAGGCGAAAGGCGGCGCAGTGCCGCTCGCGCAGCGCTGCATTTTTCTGACGGAGGCGTTTGCCGATACCCGGTTTGATTTTGACCAGCAGACGCTCTCCCTCAGCTTCACCGTACCGCAGAGCGCGATGCGCAATTTGCCGCGCGGGTATGTCAGCCCGGAAAGCTGGGAAGCGGGCATTCCTGCCGCGTGGCTGAACTATGTGGTAAACGGCTCGAACAATGACTATCAGGGCGAGACGCGCACGCGCGACCAGCAGCTGTTTGCGAGCCTGAACAGCGGTATCAATCTCGGCGCGTGGCGGCTGCGTGATTTCACCACGTGGACCAAAGATACTAACGAACTCACCCACGTGCAGACCTGGCTGCAGCGGGATATTCCCGCCCTGAACGCGCAGGTTTACGCCGGGGAAACGTATACCTCCGCCCAGGTGTTCGACGCCGTGGGCCTGCGCGGCATTGCCCTGAAAACCGATGACAATATGCTGCCTGCCAGCCTGAGCGGCTATGCGCCGGAAGTGCGCGGCATCGCCCGCAGCAACGCCACGGTGACGGTTCGCCAGAACGGCAACATCATTTATCAAACCTCAGTGCCGCCGGGGGCGTTTGTGCTGAAAGATCTCTACCCGACCTCTTCCGGGGGCGATCTCGCGGTCACGATCCAGGAGAACGACGGCAGCCAGACGCAGTACACGCTTCCGTATGCCAGCGTGCCAAACCTGGTGCGTAACGGACAGCTGAAATATGCCCTGGGAGCAGGGAAATATCGTCCGATGGGCCATCAGGATGCGCCCTCTTTCGCGCAGGGCGAGCTGTTCTTCGGCTGGCGTTATGGCCTGACGTTTTACGGTGGGGCGCAGTTTGCCGATCGCTATAACGGTCTGGCCTTCGGGATTGGGCAGAACCTGGGGCGCTTTGGCGCGTATTCCATCGACCTGACCCACGCCCGCAGCCAGCTGGCGGACGACCAGCACTACACCGGCGATTCCGTGCGCCTGCGTTACAGCAAGCTGCTGAATGATATCGGCACGCGGGTTAATTTTTTCTCGCTGCGCTACTCAACGAAAGGGTTTTATACCCTGAGCGATACCACGTACAAGGGCATGGCGGGCGGATCCCCAAAGCAGATTGTGGAAGACGATGGCACCGTCACCACCCACTACGACACGGTATATAACTTGCGCATGTCGCGTAAGGCCAAAAACCAGCTGCTGCTGTCACAGCCGATGGGGCAATACGGTTCGCTGTCGCTGTCGTGGGATCAGCAAACCTACTGGAACACGTCGAAAACCACGCAAAGTTTGCAGTTCGCGTGGAACGCCACGTTTCGTAACGTGTCGCTTGGCGTCAGCGTTCAGCGCAGCGCCAGCCTGTATGACGACAAAAAAGATAACGTGCTGGCGATGTCACTTTCGGTGCCGCTGGGCAACCCGGCGCTGTCGACCCGCGCCCGCTTTACCACCACCCATGCGGATTCTACCGGCACTACGGCCAGTACCGGCGTGAGCGGTTATCTGCCGGGCCAGGAGAACCTGTTTTACAGCGTCAACCAGCGCTATAGCGCACAGCAGCACTACGGCGGCGACGCCACGCTGCAATACGAAGGCGCAAAAGGAGACTACAACCTGGGCTACAGCTACACCCGCGATTCCCGCAACCTCAGCTACGGGATGAGCGGCGGCGCGGTGCTGCATGAAGATGGTCTGACGCTGAGCCAGCCGCTCGGCAACACCAACATTCTGGTGAAAGCCCCGGGCGCCAGCGACGTTGCCGTGCTTAACCACAAGGGTATCAAAACCGACAGCCGGGGCTACGCGGTGATCCCCTACGCCACGCCGTACCGCGTGAACCAGGTCGCGCTGGATGTCACAACCGCAGGTAATGACGTGGAGCTGGAGAATGCCATCGTCAACAAAACGCCGACCGACGGCGCGCTGGTTCGCGCCACCCTTGTCACACGCCAGGGGAAAAAAGCGATGTTTGTCGTGCGCCGCGGCAACGACGTGCTGCCCTTCGGCACGCTGGTCTCACTGAACGATGACAAAACCAGCGGCATCGTCGGCGACGGCGGCAGCCTGTATTTGTCGGGGTTAACCGAGCAGGGCACGTTGAGTGCCGTATGGGGGCGCAACAGCGACCAGCGCTGCACCATCAACTACGCGTTGAACAAGCAGAGCTATAACGCCCGCACCGGGCTCTATTCACAGGAGGTGGTATGTCAGTAACGCTTCGGACGTTCAGCATCGCTTTGCTGATCTTCACGTTCCCGGTTCGCGGCTATGACGTGCTGGTTTCCGTCACCGGGAATTTGATCGGCAACACCTGCGTTGTTGCGGCGGACTCTAAAGAGCAGGACGTTCCGCTGGGCACCATCGGGATTAAACAATTCCCCCGTGCAGGCGCGGTCAGCAATATCAAAACGCCCTTCACGATCAGGCTTGAAGCGTGCGGGCCAACCTTTGCCGGGGTCAAAATCCGCTTCAGCGGCACGCCGGATAACGACAACCCGCAGCTGGTGAAAATTGCCGACGGCGGCGCCACCGGCGTGGCGGTGCAGATCCTCGATAAAGACGGCGGGCTGATCCCCCTCGACACGCAAACCACTGCCCGGGGCACGCCGGGCGATGACAGCGTAGAGATGACCTTCTACGCTCGGCTGGCCGCCACGGGCGCGCCGGTGAATGCCGGAGACGTCTCCGCCTTTGCCACCTGGACCACGGAGTATCAATGATGCGTTTATTCTTGTTTATTAGCGGATTACTGCTCTGCGCCAGCGCACAGGCGATGGAATGGAAATCAGATATCACCCTCTCCCCGCAGCCGATGACCTACAGCGGCCCGGCAGATTCGGTGGTGCCGGGGAGCATTATCGGCTCCACCTGGAGCGCCTCCGTCAGCGTACAACAGGTGTTCTGGTGTGGGTTTGTTTTTCACTGCACTAAAAGCACGCTGGAGCCGAGCAGCAGCGCGATCTCAAGCGGGATGACGGTCACCGTCGACGGGGTGAACTACACCATTTTTGAAACCGGCGTGCCGGGGGTGGGGTATATCATCGGGCTGAAGGATTTTAATGGGACCAAATACATTCCCCTGCAAACCGGTGTGACGCAGAGCTATCCGGCAGAAGGCACCAGTACAAGCACCCAGGATCTGGGGTGGTCTGCAAAGGTCACCTTCATAAAAACCGGTGTCGCCCTGAAATCCGGCGTGTATCAAATTCCGACTATCAACGCCGCGGTGCTAACCGCCTATAACAACGAGGTCAAAACGGCAAAGGTCATCATTAACCCCACCACCATCACCGTGACGGCGAGCGGCTGTACGGTGGGCACCAAAAGCGCGAACGTCGATCTGGGTACGATCGATATCCGCACGTTGACTACTGTGGGCAGTACATCGCCTTCGGGTGCGTTTAACGTCAGCCTGACCTGTGACGCGAACGTCGCGGTGAGCGCGGTGATGACCGATCAGACCACGCCGTCGAACACCTCGTCGGTGGTGACGCTGACCGGCGACTCCACCGCGTCCGGCGTAGGGGTGCAGTTTTTCTATAACGGTACCGACCCGCTGATGATGGGGCCGGACAGCTCGGCGGCGGGCACAACCAATCAGTTCTTTATCCAGAGCACCACTGCGGCACAAACCCTGTCGCTGCCGTTCCAGGCGCAATACATCCGAACCGGCGAACTGGTCCCCGGCTCGGCGAACGCGCTGGCAAGCATTACGTTCTCGTACCAGTAGGGGTTAATGTTTTACCCACACCAGCTGATCGACCCGGAAGCCCAGACTGCGCGCGGTGTTCAGGTAATCCTGCTTCACCGCGTCCGGCACGGTTGGCGTGCGCGACAAAATCCACAGGTAGTCGCGGTTCGGGCCGCTGACCAGCGCGTACTGGTACTTATCATCCAGCTTGATGACGTTATAGCCGCCGTAGAACGGGCCGAAGAACGAAACCTTCAGCGCGGCGGTGGTTGGCGCGCCGGTAAAGTACGCTTTGCCTTCACTCTCGTTCCATTTGTTCTTCACCGGGTCGTAACCCCGGTTAAGCACGCTGATTCCGCCATCGCTCCGTTGGCCGTAGGTGGCCGTCACCTGCTCCAGCCCGCGTTCAAAGCGGTTCTCCAGGCGGGCGACTTCATACCACTTGCCGAGATAGCGGCTGGCATCAAAACCGGAAATAGGCTGCACGCCTTTCGGCGGCGTGGGGGATTTACAGGCTACAAGGGTCAGCGCAATGGCAACCCCGGTGACAACAGGCCATAGCTTCATGAGAATTCCTTTCATTTGTACGGTTGGATGTTAAGTGTAGTGCACCCTTTCGGCGCTTCATCCCGTTCTGAAAAATTCGTAGTATATTGAGAGTATTCCTCCACTCTGGACATGGACATGGCTTACTCCATCGGCGAATTCGCCAGACTTAGCGGCATCACCGCCACCACGCTGCGGGCGTGGCAGCGTCGTTATGGTTTACTCAAGCCACAGCGCACGGAGGGCGGCCACCGCCAGTACAGCGATGAAGACGTTCAGCAGGCGCTGAAAATCCTCGACTGGGTGAAAAAAGGCGTGCCCATTGGCCAGGTAAAACCCCTGCTTGAGCGCCCTGTACCCCGCCGGACCAACAACTGGCAAACGCTACAGCAGAACATGCTGGAACGCCTGCAGGGGGGCAAAATCGAGTCCCTGCGCCAGATGATTTACGACGCGGGCCGCGAATACCCCAGACCTGAGCTGGTGACCAACGTGCTGCGTCCGCTGCGCAGCCAGGTGTCCGCCAACGTCGCCGCCGCCATGACTCTGCGCGCGATCCTCGACGGCATCCTCATCGCCTACACCTCGTTTTGCCTTGAAGGCGATAAAAAAGCGCCGGGCGATAACATTCTGCTCAGCGGCTGGTACCTGAACGACCCGTGTGAAATCTGGCTCGAAGCCTTGTCGCGGACCGGCCAGGGTCACCGCATCGACGTGTTACCCACGCCCCCTGCCACGCTGGCACCGGAGATATTTCCCGATCGCAAATGGCTGCTGGTCACCAGCGGTAAACTGACCGCCGCGCGGAAAAAACAGGTGGCGCAGTGGCAGCAGCAGCTTTCCCTTGAGGTCATTATCCTCTAATGATTTTCTCCTGCGGGAATCTTCACGAAAAGTTGAATATTTTTCCGCGCCGCAGATGCTAACGTTTTCCTGTGACTGACAACTTCACAGGAAAACAACATGAAAAAAACTGCCCCTCTGCTGATCCTGGCCTCCATGGCTTTTGCCCCTGCCGCCTTCAGTGCCCCTGCCGGCACGCTGAGCGTACACGTTCTCGACCAGCAAACCGGCATGCCGCCATCGGATGTCACCGTTACCCTGGAAAAGCAGCAGCAGGACAAATGGATCCCGGTTGCCAGCGGCAAAACCGACCATGACGGACGTATCAAATCGCTCTATCCCCAGGAACAGGACATGCAGCCTGGCGTGTATAAAGTGACCTTCAAAACCGCAGACTATTTCCACGCTAAAAAGCTGGAGACATTCTTCCCGGAAGTACCGGTGCTGTTTACCGTCACCCGGACCAACGAGAAACTGCACATTCCACTTCTGCTGAGTCAGTACGGTTATTCAACCTACAAGGGCAGTTAAAACCTGTTGATTTTAAACGGAAATAAAAAATACCTCCGCCAATACTTGGACAAATAAGCAAGATTGTGTAAGTTTTAAGTATTGGCTCTGGAGGAACATACCATGACAACGAAACCTGTGCTGGGTATTAGCGGCTGCTTGACCGGGTCCGCCGTTCGCTTTGACGGCGGGCATAAGCGTATGGGTTTCGTCATGGATGAGCTGGCCCAGTGGGTGAATTTCCGACCCGTTTGCCCCGAAATGGCCATCGGCCTGCCTACACCACGCCCTGCGCTGCGTTTGATCATGACGACCGGCGGCGACACGCAGATGCGTTTTAGCCATCCGCCGCATGATGACGTCACGCAGAAAATGGCCGATTTTACGGCCAGCTATCTGCCTAAGATCGGCGATCTCGCCGGGTTTATCGTCTGTGCAAAATCCCCTAGCTGCGGCATGGAACGCGTGCGCGTGTACGATGAAAACGGCAACCGGGGCCGCAAGGAGGGCGTCGGGCTGTTCACCGCCGCGCTCCTTGAAACCTGGCCGTGGCTGCCCGTAGAAGAGGATGGCCGTCTGCACGACCCGGTGCTGCGGGAAAACTTCGTCGAGCGCGTTTTTGCGCTACACGAACTGAACACGCTGCGTAAAAACGGCCTGACGCGCCGCGCGCTGCTGGATTTTCACAGCCGCTACAAACTGCAGCTGCTGGCACACCATCAGGCGGGTTACCGTGAGATTGGTCCGTTTGTCGCCTCGCTGCATGAATGGGACGATCTGGACGCGTTCTTCGAGGCGTACCGCGAAAAACTGATGACCATCCTGAAAAAGCCCGCCTCGCGGAAAAATCACACCAACGTGCTGATGCATATTCAGGGCTATTTCCGTAATCAGCTTAACAGCCGCCAGCGGGGTGAGCTTCGTGACGTGATCCTGCATTACCGCGAAGGGCTTCTGCCCATTCTTGCGCCGATCACGCTGCTAAAACATTACCTTGCCGAATACCCGGATCAGTATCTGATGACGCAAAACTACTTTGATCCCTATCCTGATGATTTGGGTCTGCGTCTGGCCGTTAAATAATCAATAAGGCGAAGGCCCCCATTGACCCTCAGGGGCCCGAAGCAGTAGCCCGTTTAGACGACATCCTCACTGTCGTCTCTTTTTTGCATTTCGCCTGAAAGGCTGTAAATATATGGGTCTTCCCTTGTTGTGGTGGCTGAAGGCATGATAATGGCGTATTAAA
>NZ_JACASJ010000151.1:0-8585 GCF_013391025.1 Enterobacter sp. SECR19-1250
CACAACCCGCTACGGGGGAGACTTACCCGAAATCTGATTTATTCAACAAAGCCACCATCAAAGCGAACCTTCGCGTTGGTCACCGTCACCGGGCAATTTTTCAACACGATATTAAATTGCGTGGCTGCGGTTCTGGCCCCGGTGGTTGGAAACTCGGTCTTATAATAATCACCTAATACCACCACCTGGTTCTGCGAAGCCACATCAACGTCACAGGCGGAATCCAGAATATTTCCGTTAAAATTAACGGTACCTGCTGCGGCGAAAGCGTGGGTTGCTGTCAGGGCGGATCCCACTGCCAGCAGGGTTATCATCATTTTATTTTTCATCATCAAATCCTGTATCACTTTATTTATTACTGAAATCCAGATTACATAATTCGGGCTTCATCAGCCGATGACCGAAATTTATACAACTCTTTTTCGGTACACAATCTATTTTGAGGTCTAGCTGTAGACTTCTCTTTAACAAAATAAATACATTTCAGTTTTGAAATTTCTTAAGCCTTTCTATTTTCAGTCTACTTTTAGACCCCTAATTTACGTCCTTAGAATTCATATAATTAGGCTCGTCATTTACTGTGGTCTATTTTTGGACCCATCTTAAATATTCCACGACTCGCTGTTTTTTAAGATAATTCTCTATATCGATCAAATAATGATCGCGTCCGTGAGTGAGGTATCTGATGAACACCCGAATGGCTCCCAGTCTCGATAATGAAAAAGCCACCGTGCTTACGGCTAAACCCTATAAGCACATCGAGAAATTAATTGATCATCTTCTTCCGTTGGCAGAGAGGCGCATACTGTCCCGGGGGGAAGTGCTCCACTATTATGCAAACGACGTGCGTCAGTGTTTTTTATTGCTCCAGGGCAGCGTGGCGTTGCACCGTCGGGGAGATGGCATCGTCTTAAATTCTGAATCCGCGCCGTTTATTCTTGGCGTGAGTAGCCAGTTCTCCTCAGAGCACCTGTATGTCAGGGCGCTGGAGACCTCCGAACTCGCCGGGGTTTCGCTGGAGCGTTTTAACAGCGTGATTGCGCAACACAATTTGTGGGAGCCGTTTTCGCATCTGCTGATCTATACCGCCTCCCGGGTCTATGAGCACTGCTCCCGGATCTCGCAGATGTCGGCCTATGACATCATCCGTTTTCAGCTGGTTGAATTGATGCAGGAGCCCGAAGCAATACGGCTGAACACCACGGCGGCCGCCTATATACAAAGTCGCACCTGGCTTTCGCGTAGCGGGATAATGCGGATCCTGGCCGAACTGCGCACCGGGAAGTACATTACGATGGAGCGCGGCGTGCTGCTTGATGTCCACCATCTGCCGCGGAAATACTGATTCAGGTGATGTCGGTAATAAGGAGTAACGCTATAATCAGAAAGACGATTCTTTCAGGTTCAGGTTATGTCCTCCACAGAAAAACCCCATCGTGGTTCTCCCTATGCGCAAGCGCTGATTACGCACTTACAACCTTACTCTACTGTCCGTCATCTCGATCGCGGGGAGCAGCTGGATCTGGTGGTTGATGGCCGGGGAATGAGTTATTTGATTCTGGAAGGGACCGTTGCCATTTACCGACGCAGCGACAATCTGATGCTGTCGACCGCGAAAAGCCCGGCGTTATTTGGAGTGGCTAATATTAATGACATCTTTTTTGACGACTACCTGAAAACGGTGACCACCTGCAAGATTGGAACGCTGACCGCAGAGCAACTCCACGTCATTATCCAGGAGAAGGCGCTGTGGGGGTTGATATCAAACCACCTGATGTTTATGTACAACCGGCTCTATAACACCGTCATGCCAAAGGGTGCCCCGACGGCCTATGAGATGATCCGCCAGCAGCTGATGTTATTAATGAATGAAGATGAATCTTATCGCCGGGAGATAACCGCAGAACGCTACATTCGCGATAAAACCCAGCTTTCCCGCAGCGGCGTGATGCGTATCCTGGCCGATCTCAAAACAGGGGGCTTTATTGAAATGGAAGATGGCAGGCTGATTAAAATCAATAAACTTCCCGCCCGGTACTGAATTGCAGACACAAAAAAGGCCGCGCTCGCGGCCTTTTCATTCTCTCAATGGACGTGAACGCCCAAGCGCCAGGCAAAATAGATCTCTTCTTTCAGTTCATTCGAAGAGAGCGCCAGCAAATCTGTAAACTCCAGTTCAAGCTGTTTCAGCTTTTTCAGGTACTGCGCCGGAGACAGGTTGCTGTTATCGCGACGTAAAAATTCAATTGCCAGTTGCGTTGGGGTTATTTCAGTATCCATGATGTCCTCACTTGTGTACAAATCCTGACCAGTATATCACAACACCCTGGCGATATTTTGACCAAATGCAAAAACATCAGGAAATTTACACCACCGCCGTCGTCAGCCTGGATGAGCAGCACAGCCGATCCTGCTCATCGAGAATATCAATCCGCCACACCTGATGACGGCTACCGGCGTGCAGCGCGCGGCAAATACCGCGCACGCGCCCGCTGCGCACCGAGCGAATGTGGTTGGCGTTCACCTCAAGCCCGACGACCTTCTGCTCCCCTTCGGTGCAGAGATACCCCGCCACCGAGCCCAGGGTTTCGGCCAGCACCACGGACGCACCGCCGTGCAGTAAACCAAACGGCTGGTGCGTACGATGATCGACAGGCATGGTGGCCTCCAGATCGTCTTCGCCGATGCGGATAAACTGGATATCCAGCAACCCGACCATATTCCCCTCGCCCATGGCGTTTAATGCCTGTAGCGTGACGGCACGTTTCCAGATCATCCGATAATCTCCAGTAAAGCCTGTAACGGATGGCGTACCCCGTTACCTTCAACACGTTTCACCTGGCTGCGGCAGGAGTAGCCCGTTGCCAGGCAGCGGTTTCGCGGCAAGCGCTGCATCGCCTGATGCCATGACAGCTCGTAAATACCGAGCGAGTTGGCGTGATTCTTCACTTCATGCCCGTAAGTGCCTGCCATGCCGCAGCAACCGACGCTGACGCTCTCAAGCTTCGCGCCAAAGCGGGCAAAAATAGAGGCCCATTGCGCAGGTGCACCCGGCAGCGCGGTGACTTCGGTACAGTGGCCAAACAGGTACCACGGCTCACCGCTGACCTCCATGGCGCTGGTCTGCTCGAGGGCCGCCGGCAGCCACTCGTGCACCAGCATAACGTGGAACGCCCCGCGTTTATCGCCCAGCGTCTGCTTATATTCATCGCGATAGCAGAGCACCAGCGCCGGATCGACACCCACCATCGGCATGCCCAGCCCGGCGACCCGGTTAAGGAAATCAGACGTTTTTTGCGCCGTTTTCGCGAAGCGGTTGAGGAAGCCTTTAATGTGTTGCGCCTTACCGTTGGGTGAGAACGGCAGAACCACCGGCTGATACCCCAGTTTTTCCGCCAGACGGACAAAATCGGCCACCACCTGCGCGTCGTAATAGCTGGTAAACGGATCCTGCACCACCAGCACCACCTTCGCTTTTTGCTCAGGACTTAACGCCTCAAGCTGCTCCAGGGTCATGTTTGCCGAGCGGTGCCCCACCAGCTGACGCTGCAGCGACGGCACCGAGAGCAACGGCAGATCCACCATCCCGATATGTTTTTCGGAAAGCTTGCGCACCAGCGGCTGATTGATAAAGAAGTTGAACGTTTTTGGCGCCCGGGCCATCAGCGGGGCATAGCTCTCCACCGTTGCCACCAGATGGTCGCGCATCGGGCGCAGATAGCGCGTGTGGTAGAGCTGCAGGAAGCGCGAGCGGAACTCCGGTACGTCGATCTTAATCGGGCACTGGGTCGAACAGGCTTTACAGGCCAGGCAGCCGGACATGGCCTCTTTCACCTCATGGGAGAAATCATACTCGCCCTTATTCGCATGCCAGCTGTTGCGGGTGCGCTCAATCAGGGAACGCAGGCTGGCCCGTTTTTCCGGCAACTCCTGCTCCAGCTTGAGCGGGTCGATACCGCGATCGGCCAGCAAACGCAGCCATTCGCGTACCAGCGTCGCCCGCCCTTTTGGCGAATGAATGCGGTTGCTGGTGATTTTCATCGACGGGCACATCGGGCTTTTCACGTCGAAGTTAAAGCACAGGCCGTTGCCGTTACACTCCAGCGCCCCACGCCAGGACGCGCGCACGGCAATGGGGATTTGTCTGTCGTACGTGCCGCGCTTGACGGCATCCACCTGCAGCATGGGCGCGTCCACCCCCTCCGGCGGACAAATTTTCCCCGGATTGAGACGGTTATTGGGATCGAACGCCGCTTTGACCTTGCGCAGCTCGCCGAAGAGCTGTTCACCGAAGAACGCCGGGCTGTACTCGGCGCGGAACCCTTTTCCGTGTTCCCCCCACAGCAGACCGCCATATTTCGCGGTTAAGGCCACCACCTCATCGGAGATCTGTTTCATCAGGATCTCCTGCTGCGGATCGCACATGTCCAGGGCCGGACGCACATGCAGCACCCCGGCATCAACGTGGCCGAACATGCCATAGCTCAGGCCGTGGCTGTCCAGCAGCGCACGGAATTCAACGATATAATCCGCCAGATGCTCAGGAGGGACGCAGGTATCTTCGGCAAACGGAATCGGCTTCGCGGCGCCTTTGGCATTGCCGAGCAGCCCCACCGCTTTTTTACGCATCGCGTAGATACGCTCAATGCCGGCCAGGTCGTTACAGAGCTGCCAGCCAATGACCCCACCTTCGCCGTGGGCGATCAGTTCATCAAGCCGCTGACAGAGCGTGGTCACCTGGCTATCGATAAGTTCTGCATCGTCTCCGGCAAATTCAACGATGTTAAGCCCAAGCATCTCTTTGTCCGGCACATCGGTAATCAGCTCCCGCACCGAGTGCCAGACGATATCTTCCCGCGCCAGATTAAGCACCTTCGAGTCAACGGTTTCCACCGACAACGCCTGCGCCTCCACCATAAACGGGGCATTACGCAGCGCGGAATCAAAGGAGTCATATTTGACGTTCACCAGGCGGCGCACTTTGGGCAGCCGGGTGATATCCAGCCGTGCCTCGGTAATAAACGCCAGCGTTCCTTCGGAGCCGGTCAGCACGCGGGTCAAATCAAACTGAGTCAGTTCGTCGTTAAAGACATGACGCAGGTCGTAACCGGTCAGGAAACGGTTCAGTTTGGGGAATTTGTCGAGGATCAGCTGGCGGTTATCGCGACAGCGTTCCAGCACGGTGCGATAGATGCGCCCGCTTGCGGTGTTCTCTTTACCCAGCGTTTCAGCCAGCTCAACCGGCACAGGCTGGGTATCCAGGATATCGCCGCCCAGCAGCACCGCCCGTACGCCCAGAACGTGATCGGAGGTTTTTCCGTAGACCAGCGAACCCTGCCCGGAGGCATCGGTGTTGATCATACCGCCGATGGTTGCCCGGTTGCTGGTAGAAAGCTCGGGCGCAAAAAAGTAGCCGTAGGGCTTCAGATACTGGTTGAGCTGATCCTTAATCACGCCCGCTTCAACGCGAACCCATCCCTCTTCAGGATTGATCTCGATGATGCGGTTCATATAGCGCGACATATCAATGATGATGCCCTGGTTCAGGGCCTGGCCATTTGTTCCGGTGCCGCCGCCGCGCGGGGTGAACACCAGAGCGCTAAAACGCTCTTGCGTCGCCAGCCGGGCAATCAGCGCCACATCGGCCGTTGAGCGTGGAAAGACGACTGCATCGGGAAGAAGCTGGTAAATACTGTTATCGGTCGCCATCGTCAGCCTGTCGGCATAGTTCGTGGCGGTATCACCTGTAAAACCCTGTTGCTCCAGTGCCTGCAAAAAATTAAGCACCAGCTGAACGACGCCAGGTGCTTGAGAAATCTGTGGGATCATGACTGTCGACCCTAATTAGAGTAGTGTGAAATCGTTTGCGTTGTGTCTGGAAAGTTTTATCACATTTTTTTCTTATGTGCTTCGCTGAATTACGGGCAAAATCCGCCTGTCAAAAATCGCTGATATCATTAATGATTAGAGTGACGCGGTTATCCGTTCCCGCCAGCCTCGCTGGTGTTTATTAAGGAAAGTTTCATTTATGGTCAATCTTCGCCAGCCCAGGGATGTTGCGCAAATTTTGCTGTCGGTGCTGTTTCTGGCCCTCATGATTATTGCGTGTCTGTGGATTGTTCAACCTTTCATACTTGGCTTCGCCTGGGCCGCAACGGTGGTCGTGGCGACCTGGCCGGTGCAGTTACGTTTGCAGAAACTGCTGTTTGGCCGCCGTGGTCTGGCGGTACTGGTCATGACCCTGCTGCTGTTCCTGCTGTTTATTATTCCGATTGCGCTGCTGGTGAACAGCCTTGTCGATTCCAGTGGCCCGGTTATTCGCGCCGTCACCAGCGGTGATTTAACGCTGCCGGATCTCGCCTGGCTGAACAGCATTCCGGTGGTAGGCGCCAAACTTTACAGCGGCTGGCACAGCCTGCTGGAGATGGGCGGCAGCGCGTTGATGGCGAAAGTGCGTCCGTATATTGGCACCACCACCACCTGGTTTGTGGGTCAGGCGGCACATATTGGTCGCTTTATGATGCACTGTGCGCTGATGCTGGTATTCAGCGCCCTGCTCTACTGGCGCGGTGAGCAGGTAGCGTTGGGCGTACGCCATTTCGCTACCCGACTGGCCGGTAAACGCGGCGATGCCGCGGTTCTGCTGGCGGCGCAGGCCGTGCGGGCGGTTGCGCTTGGGGTGGTCGTCACGGCCCTGGTGCAGGCGGTGCTGGGCGGTATTGGCCTGGCCATTTCTGGCGTGCCGTACGCTACCGTCTTTACGGTGGTGATGCTGATGACCTGTCTTGCACAACTGGGGCCGTTGCTGGTGCTGGTCCCCAGCATCATCTGGCTTTACTGGACGGGGGATACCACGTGGGGAACCGTTCTGCTGGTCTGGAGCTGCGTGGTTGGCACCATGGATAACGTGATTCGTCCCATCCTCATCCGCATGGGCGCGGACCTGCCGCTGATCCTGATCCTCTCCGGCGTCATTGGCGGGTTAATCGCCTTTGGGATGATCGGTCTGTTTATTGGACCGGTGCTGCTTGCCGTCACCTGGCGTCTCTTCTCCGCCTGGGTACACGAAGTGCCGCCGCCGGGCACCGACCCGGATGTGATTTTGAGCGAACTCGAAGAGCTGGAAGAGAAGAATACGCAGTAAAAGGGATTGCCGGGTGGCGTTGACGCTTACCCGGCCTACATTCTCCCTGGTAATACTTAAATGTTGCTAAACTATTTATTCGTTGCGCACTGGTCCGACCCGCCTTTTTTGCTCTAAGTCCGCTATTCACCTCAAGAAATCTTTACTTCTCTTTAACTATTGAGACGAATCTGATCGACGCTCAAGGTTGGCATGCCTACTATTAGCTCACGGTTATAAATCAACACCTTGATTTATAAGCATGGAAATCCCCTGAGTGAAACAACGAATTGCTGTGTGTAGTCTTTGCCCATCTCCCACGATGGGCTTTTTTTTATCCTGGCTACGCGAGCTGAACCTGACAGGTGCTTAGCATGCGCCATTCAGCAGGCAGCACCCGCGTCTCTCCCGTCACATTGACCGTCACCACGTCGCGAATATCCGCCGACGATGCTCCCACCTGCAGCTCAAACTCGCCCGGCTCGACAATGCGTTTGCCGTCCCGACGGGTAAAGTTGAACATCTCCACGGGCAGCGTAAAGGTGAGCGTGGCCGTTTCGCCCGGCGCGAGCGCCACGCGCTGGAACGCTTTCAGCTCCTGAAGCGGCCGCACCTGCGTGGCAACCTTATCCCGGACGTACACCTGCACCACCTCGCTGCCGCTGCGTTCACCGCGGTTGGTGACGTCAATACTCAACACAACTTCGCCGTCCACCGGTACGCTGTTTTGCGCGAGGCGTGCTGCGCCCCAGTTAAATTGCGTCCAGCCAAGGCCGAATCCAAAGGGATAGCGGGAGCCAAAGTGGAACGCGAATGGCGTGCCGCCGCTTTTCAGCTTGTGGTTGTAGTAGTACGGCATGGCGCCCGCACTTTTCGGCACGCTCACCACCAGACGTCCCTGCGGCTCCGCGCGCCCGGTTAACACATCGGCAATTGCCCAGCCCCCTTCCTGCCCAGGCGCCCAGGCCATCATCAGCGCCGCGACCTTATCTTCCAGCCCCTGAAGATTGTACGGCCGCCCACCGGTCATCACGACAATCACCGGTTTGCCCGTGGCGACCAGGGCTTCCAGCAGTTGTTGCTGAACGCCAGGCAGGTTCAGGGAATCGGTATCGGATCCTTCCCCTACCGTGCCGCTCTGGAACAAACCGGCGAGGTCGCCGACGCAGGCCACCACCACGTCGCTCTCCTGCGCGGCGTTCACGGCTTCGGGGATCAGCGCGGTACTTTGCGACACCGGCGACTGCTGCATCGGTTTGCCCCCGCTGTCACCCGGGAAGACCGGCGCGCCCGCCATTCGTTTTTCGATGATGTGACACCCTTTGGCATAACGCACGTTCGACGCGCCCAGATAGTGCTCCAGCGCCGCGCGCGGAGTCGTCACCTGTGACGTTTCGTCAACCATATCGCGACTTTGTTGAATAAATCGAACTTTTGCTGAGTTGAAGGATCAGATCACGCA
>NZ_JACASJ010000152.1:0-8454 GCF_013391025.1 Enterobacter sp. SECR19-1250
GCTCCGGATGAATATGATGATCTCATATCAGGAACTTGTTCGCACCTTCCCTAACGCTGTAACCAGCATTCCTTTTTTGATCAGTGCGTTCATTCAATTTCCTTATTAAGGTGAAATACAAAAGAAAGCCAAATTCCGACATTTGGCCGAGGGTGTCGATAAGCAATATTAATTGCCGGAAAATACCAGCATCAATAACCGCTATCAATTGTCTGACCCATCTTTAGGATTTAGGCCTGAGGAATTCCTTAACTATTAAGATCAATTATTTGGAATATGAATGTAAATAGCGCCAGCGGCTTAAAAGTATTGAAGGGAATTATGTTACCGACAGTCTTATCAGACAAATTATTTAAGAGGGTTATTTAACGATAAGCGTTAAACAGGAATAACGATTGAGAAGGGAGAGGAGATTTCGCCTTTGCAAGCGAGAAGCGGGATGAGTTTTTTACACCTGTCCCCGCTCCGAAGAGCAAGGGACAGTGGCAACACAACTTATTTGTTCAGTTCAGCGGTCATATGTACGCGGTTACCAGAGAATGCCTGAGTAATTTTGTAAGAGGACGCGCCCGCTTCCTGAGCCTGAGCGGCGATTTTCGCTTCTGCGCCATCCAGCGTGGAGGCGGAAGCGGTGACAGTCTGTGCAGCGAAAGAACCGAATGAAGCAGCCAGAGCGATTACAGCGACAAAAGTTTTGATGCTTTTCATGATATAAACCCTTTCGTTAAGTTGTTTTGGTAAGGCACCGTGCCTTGATGAGATAAATACTAGACCTCATGACCGACAACTAAAAGCGGAAGGATTTGCTAATATCATTCAAAATTACTGATCAACAATTAAACGCTGAGGATGCGTGTAAACGGTAGCCCTTCCCGGTTTGCAGAAGCCGACCAGCGTCAGGTTACAACGCTCTGCCACCTCTACCGCCAGCGTCGTCGCCGCCGAGACCGCAAACAGGATTTCGACGCCGCACATTGCAGACTTTTGCACCATCTCGTAGCTGGCGCGGCTGGACACCAGCGCTGCGCCCTGCTGCCAGAGATCGCTCTCCCGCGCCCGACGCCCCATCAGTTTATCCAGTGCCACGTGACGTCCCACGTCTTCATGCCCACCGGCGATCTCGCCTGATGGCAGAACCCATGCCGCCGCATGCGTACAGCCGCTCAACTGGCCGATGGGCTGCACGTCGTTGAGGTGGGCAAGCGCGTGGTCGAGGTTGGCCAGATTGAAGGTCTGCGTAAAGGGCAGCGGCGCGACAGGTTTGCCGATATCGTTCAGTTGCTCAACGCCACAGACGCCGCACCCTGTTCGCCCGGCCAACGCACGACGACGCTCCTTCAGCCCCATAAAGCGACGGCTGGAGAGTTCGATCTGCACTTCCAGACCGTTGCAGGCCTGAACCACATCCATGCCGTAAATGTCCTGCGGATGCGCAATGATGCCTTCCGAGAGCGAAAACCCGATGGCGAACAGTTCAAGATCTTTTGGCGACGCCATCATCACAACGTGCGAGATGCCGTTGTACACCAGAGCGACGGGGACTTCTTCCGCCAGAAAATCGGGCGTGGCGTGTGTAATGTGAGGGGGTCGATGTACCGACAGCTCCACAATGCCTGCTGGCAGCGGTGACGAGTGGGTAGCACGGTTTTGTTTAGACACAACGGTTTTCCTGAACAACCACGGAGGTGAGCCTGCTATTGCAGCATAAACCACAGGCCTTACGCATAGTATGGATCAACTTTTCAGCACCCAACCGCCTCAAGTTTACCTACTCATTCTGGAGAGGTGCAACCGGCGCCATGCTACACCCCTGTAACATGCGGGGTTAATAGTGTGATTGATATCACACTTTATAATCAACACGGTGATAATACGTTCACTTTGTATTAACGCCATTGGAACAGGCGTACCGACATTGTGGTATTCTGGTGATATCCCCCGGAGAAATGAGGGATTAACGCAAATTTTTCTCCTTTGCGGTCATTATTCAACCGCGAAGTCAAAACTACATATGTAAGCAATGTCGAAACAAGGAGTGACCCATGCAGGTCAGCAGAAGGCAGTTCTTTAAGATCTGCGCTGGCGGTATGGCAGGCACCACGGCAGCGGCACTGGGCTTTGCGCCTGGCGTAGCGCTGGCGGAAACGCGGCAGTATAAACTGCTGCGCACCCGTGAAACCCGTAATACCTGTACGTACTGCTCTGTCGGTTGCGGGCTGTTAATGTATAGCCTCGGCGACGGTGCTAAAAACGCCAAAGCGTCTATCTTCCACATCGAAGGCGACCCGGACCATCCGGTCAACCGCGGCGCGCTGTGCCCGAAAGGGGCCGGTCTGGTGGACTTTATCCACTCCGAAAGCCGTCTGAAATTCCCGGAATATCGCGCGCCTGGCTCTGATAAATGGCAGCAAATCAGCTGGGAAGAAGCATTTGACCGCATCGCTAAACTGATTAAAGAAGACCGCGATGCCAACTTTATTGCGAAGAACGCCGACGGCGTGACGGTCAACCGCTGGCTCTCCACCGGGATGCTGTGTGCATCGGCTTCCAGTAACGAAACCGGCTATTTAACCCAGAAATTCACGCGCGCACTCGGTATGCTCGCGGTCGACAACCAGGCGCGTGTCTGACACGGACCAACGGTAGCAAGTCTTGCTCCAACATTTGGTCGCGGTGCGATGACCAACCACTGGGTCGACATCAAGAACGCCAACCTCATTGTGGTGATGGGCGGTAACGCCGCTGAAGCGCACCCTGTCGGGTTCCGCTGGGCGATGGAAGCCAAAATCCACAACGGTGCGAAACTGATTGTGATCGATCCCCGCTTTACGCGTACAGCGTCAGTGGCGGATTTCTACACCCCTATTCGTTCAGGTACTGACATCACTTTCCTGTCAGGCGTATTGCTGTACCTGATGACTAACGAAAAATACAACCGCGAATACACCGAAGCCTATACCAACGCCAGCCTGATCGTGCGTGAGGATTACCACTTCGAAGATGGCCTGTTCAGCGGTTACGACGCCGAAAAACGCAAGTACGACAAAACCAGCTGGAACTACGAGCTGGACGAGAACGGCTTTGCGAAGCGCGACACCACCCTGCAACACCCGCGCTGCGTGTGGAACCTGCTGAAAGAGCACGTTTCTCGCTATACGCCGGACGTTGTTGAGAACATCTGTGGTACGCCAAAGGCTGACTTCCTGAAGGTCTGCGAGCTTATCGCCGAAACCAGCGCGAAAGACAAAACCGCGTCGTTCCTGTATGCCCTCGGCTGGACGCAACACTCCATTGGTGCGCAGAACATCCGTACCATGGCGATGGTTCAGCTGCTGCTCGGCAACATGGGGATGGCAGGCGGCGGCGTGAACGCCCTGCGCGGTCACTCCAATATTCAGGGTCTGACCGACCTCGGCCTGCTGTCACAAAGCCTGACGGGTTATATGAACCTGCCAAGCGAGAAACAACCGGACCTGCAAACCTACCTGACAGCCAGCACGCCAAAACCGCTGCTTGAAGGCCAGGTGAACTACTGGGGCAACTATCCGAAGTTCTTCGTCTCGCTGATGAAAGCCTTCTACGGCGACAAAGCGACGGCGGAAAACAGCTGGGGCTTTGACTGGCTGCCGAAGTGGGACAAAGGTTACGACGTTCTGCAGTACTTCGAGATGATGCACCAGGGTCAGGTCAACGGCTACATTTGCCAGGGCTTTAACCCGGTCGCCTCGTTCCCGAACAAGAACAAGGTTGTCGAGTCGCTGTCGAAACTGAAGTTCCTGATTACCATCGACCCGCTCAACACCGAGACCTCGACCTTCTGGCAGAACCACGGTGAATCGAACGATGTCGAACCGTCAAAAATTCAGACCGAAGTGTTCCGTCTGCCATCAACCTGCTTCGCGGAAGAGAACGGTTCTATCGTCAACTCTGGCCGCTGGTTGCAGTGGCACTGGAAAGGTGCGGACGCCCCGGGCATCGCCATGAACGATGGCGAGATCCTGGCCGGTATCTTCTTACGCCTGCGTAAGATGTACGCGGCAGAAGGCGGCGCGAACCCGGAACCGGTTCTGAACATGACCTGGAACTACTCGACGCCGGAGAATCCATCCCCGGAAGAAGTGGCGATGGAGAGCAACGGTAAAGCGCTGGCGGACGTTATCGACCCGGCCACCGGTACCGTGCTGGCGAAGAAAGGCGATCAGCTCAGCACCTTCGCGCACCTGCGTGATGACGGCTCCACCTCAAGCGGTTGCTGGATCTTTACCGGTAGCTGGACGCCGAAAGGCAACCAGATGGCCAACCGCGATAACGCTGACCCATCGGGCCTTGGCAATACGCTGGGCTGGGCTTGGGCATGGCCGCTGAACCGCCGCATTCTCTATAACCGTGCCTCCGCTGACCCGCAGGGTAACCCGTGGGATCCGAAGCGTCAGCTTCTGAAATGGGACGGCGCGAAATGGGGCGGCGTGGATATTCCGGACTACAGCACTGCCGCACCAGGCAGCGATGTCGGGCCGTTTATCATGCAGCCTGAAGGGATGGGACGCCTGTTTGCCATCGATAAAATGGCGGAAGGGCCGTTCCCGGAACACTACGAGCCGTTTGAAACGCCGCTGGGTACTAACCCGCTGCACCCGAACGTGGTCTCTAACCCGGCTGCCCGTATCTTTAAGGGCGACTTTGAAGCGCTGGGTAAAAAAGACAAGTTCCCGTATGTGGGCACCACTTACCGTCTGACCGAGCACTTCCACTACTGGACCAAGCACGCGCTGCTTAACGCCATCGCGCAGCCGGAACAGTTTGTGGAGATCGGCGAGAAGCTGGCGAACAAGCTCGGCATTGCCCATGGCGATACCGTGAAGGTCTCCTCCAACCGTGGCTATATCAAGGCCAAGGCGGTAGTGACCAAGCGTATTCGCACGCTGAACGTACACGGTCAGCAGGTGGATACCATCGGTATTCCGATTCACTGGGGTTATGAGGGCGTGGCGAAGAAAGGGTTCATTGCGAACACCCTGACGCCATTCGTCGGTGATGCGAACACGCAGACGCCGGAGTTTAAGGCCTTCCTCGTGAACGTGGAAAAGGTGTAACGGAGACGACTTATGGCTTATCAATCTCAGGACATTATTCGTCGTTCCGCGACTAACGGTTTCACGCCCGCGCCTCAGGCGCGGGACCACCAGCAGGAAGTGGCGAAGCTTATCGACGTTACCACCTGTATCGGCTGTAAAGCCTGTCAGGTGGCCTGTTCAGAGTGGAACGACCTCCGTGACGAAGTGGGTCACAACGTCGGGGTGTACGACAACCCGGCCGACCTGACCGCCAAGTCCTGGACGGTAATGCGTTTCTCTGAAGTGGAGCAGAACGACAAACTGGAATGGCTTATCCGCAAAGACGGCTGTATGCACTGTGCGGATCCGGGCTGCCTGAAGGCGTGTCCGTCAGAAGGGGCTATCATTCAGTATGCCAACGGCATTGTCGACTTCCAGTCCGAGCAGTGCATCGGCTGCGGCTACTGCATCGCGGGCTGCCCGTTTGACGTGCCGCGACTGAACCCGGAAGACAACCGCGTCTACAAATGTACGCTGTGCGTTGACCGCGTGAACGTTGGCCAGGAGCCAGCCTGCGTGAAAACCTGTCCAACCGGCGCCATCCACTTTGGCTCCAAAGAGGATATGAAAACGCTGGCGGCCGAACGCGTGGGTGAACTGAAAACCCGTGGTTACGATAACGCTGGCCTGTACGATCCGGCCGGTGTGGGCGGTACGCACGTGATGTACGTGTTGCACCATGCCGACAAGCCGAATCTGTATCACGGCCTGCCGGAGAACCCGGAAATCAGCGCCACCGTGAAGTTCTGGAAAGGCATCTGGAAACCGCTGGCAGCGGTAGGCTTTGCTGCCACCTTCGCAGCGAGCATCTTCCACTACGTCGGCGTCGGTCCGAACCGCGCGGAAGAGGAAGACGACAACCTGCATGAAGAGAAAGACGAGGTGCGCAAATGAAAAAACGTGACACCATCGTGCGCTACACCGCGCCGGAACGCATCAACCACTGGGTCACCGCCTTCTGCTTTATGCTGGCGGCGATAAGCGGGCTGGGGTTCTTCTTCCCGTCCTTCAACTGGCTGATGCAGATACTGGGTACGCCACAGCTGGCGCGCATCCTTCACCCGTTCGTGGGTGTGGTGATGTTTGCCTCGTTTATCATCATGTTTTTCCGTTACTGGCACCATAACCTAATCAATCGGGATGATATCTTTTGGGCGAAGAATATTCGTAAGATCGTCGTCAACGAGGAAGTGGGTGACACCGGGCGTTATAACTTCGGCCAGAAGTGCGTATTCTGGGCTGCGATTATCTTCCTGGTCCTGTTGCTGGTGAGCGGCGTGATCATCTGGCGTCCGTACTTTGCGCCTGCTTTCTCAATCCCGGTGATCCGATTCGCGCTGATGCTGCATTCATTTGCCGCAGTGGCGTTAATTGTGGTTATCATGGTGCATATTTACGCCGCCCTCTGGGTGAAAGGCACCATTACCGCGATGGTGGAAGGATGGGTAACCAAAACGTGGGCGAAGAAACATCACCCGCGCTGGTACCGTGAAGTCCGCCAGAAACAGGAAAAGTCATCTGAATGAGTATTCGCATAATCCCGCAAGATGAGCTGGGGTCGAGCGAGAAACGCACGGCGGAATATATTCCGCCGTTGTTATTCCCCAGACTCAAGAACCTCTACAACCGCCGTGCAGAGCGCCTGCGCGAGCTGGCAGAGAACAACCCGCTGGGCGATTTTCTGCGTTTTGCCGCGCTGGTTGCCCATGCGCAAGAAGTGGTGCTGTACGACCACCCGCTGCAAATGGATCTGACTGCGCGCATCAAAGAAGCCAGTGAGCAGGGCAAGCCGCCGCTGGATATTCACGTCCTGCCGCGTGACAAGCACTGGCATAAGCTGCTGCATTCTCTGATTGCCGAGCTGAAGCCCGAGATGAGCGGCACCGCGCTGGCGGTCATTGAGAACCTGGAAAAAGCCTCCGATCAGGAGCTGGAAGAGATGGCGAGCGCGCTGTTTGCCTCTGACTTCTCGCTGGTCAGCAGCGATAAAGCACCGTTTATCTGGGCTGCGCTGTCGCTCTACTGGGCGCA
Organism: Enterobacter sp. SECR19-1250; assembly: GCF_013391025.1. Taxonomy (NCBI): domain Bacteria; kingdom Pseudomonadati; phylum Pseudomonadota; class Gammaproteobacteria; order Enterobacterales; family Enterobacteriaceae; genus Enterobacter; species Enterobacter sp. SECR19-1250. The sequence continues at coordinate 7,146 of NZ_JACASJ010000152.1, forward strand.
AATGGCCAGCCTGATCCCTGGTAAAGCGCGCGCCGAATACGGCGAAGCGCGCCAGTTCTGTCCGGTGTGTGGCTCAATGCCGGTCTCCAGCATGGTACAGATCGGCACCACCCAGGGGCTGCGCTACCTGCATTGCAACCTGTGTGAAACCGAGTGGCATGTGGTGCGCGTGAAGTGCAGCAACTGCGAGCAGACCCGCGATCTGAACTACTGGTCGCTGGAAAATGAAGACGCGGCGGTAAAAGCCGAAAGTTGCGGCGATTGCGGTACGTATCTGAAGATTCTGTATCAGGAAAAAGACCCGAAAGTTGAAGCGGTGGCCGACGATCTCGCCTCGCTGATTCTGGACGCCAAAATGGAGCAGGAGGGCTTTGCCCGTAGCTCTATCAACCCGTTCCTGTTCCCGGGTGAAGGGGAGTAATCTCCTGTAATAGTGCCGGGCGGCGCAAGCGTGCCCGGCCTACAGTTGATAAGGCGTAACGACCTCATCAATACCCGAAAAATCTTTCGTATTTCGAGAAATCAACGGACATTTTCTGCTCTGGGCTGTGGCCAGAATGATGGCATCAGGCAGTTTCATTCCATGCTTTTCACGCAGTAAAACGCTTCTTTCCGCGATATCCCGAGACACATCAATAATTTCGAAAGCGCCCATCACGGCTGCCGTTTTCGCTTCATGACCATGCCTGCGTGCGCCCACCATCACCTCCATCCAGGTAATTAAGCTAATGGCTCGATGTGACGCGGCATGATCAATCGCATCCGCAGCTTCGACACGGTTGTTGAAGAGATCAATGAGAATATTGGTATCAAACACGGCCATATTATTCACGATCACCATTCCTCACGCAGCTTACGTTCATACTCCAGTCCGTCTTCTTTCTTGTCTCCCCACAAGCCAAGCGCAGCGCGAATAACAGACGAACTCTGCTGGTCGAGATACAGCTCTATCGCCTCCCGTAGCAGCTCAGCGCGCGGCTGATTTCGCAGTTTCTTGAGGTTATCCAGCCGTTGAATCACGTCATCAGGTAAATCGATCAGTATTCTGCCCATATCCAGTTCCGCCAAAACACTCATATATCACCTTAGTATATCATCTGCGGTTAATTTTCAGGCAAAATACACCTTATCAATTTAGGGTTAAAGGGCATTTTTTCGAGAGTAATCAATTTTGCGAGCCGCTTTCCATATCGTTCGCATCCTCAGATTTCGCTGTTTTCATCTGCACTGAATCAGGCTATAAATCTGTATATACATGGGTCTTCCCCGATCATGGTGGGAAGACTCAGAACGCCATATTCAGTTTTCC
>NZ_JACASJ010000153.1:0-8418 GCF_013391025.1 Enterobacter sp. SECR19-1250
TAATCAGCGAGTCAGCTTGGGAAGAAATGACCTGCTTATTCGCACCTTCCTTAGTGATTGGCCGCGGCGCGGTATTAATTGGCATGTCTGAACGCACCACCCCGCAGGGCGTGGAGTTCCTCGCTAACAGCCTGTTTAAACATCGCCAGGCCGAGCGTGTGATTGCCGTTGAGCTGCCAAAACACCGCTCCTGCATGCACCTCGACACCGTCATGACCCACATCGACGTGGACACCTTCTCCGTCTACCCGGAAGTGGTGCGTAAAGACGCCCAGTGCTGGACGCTCACCCCGGACGGACGCGGCGGCCTGCTGCGCACCCAGGAAACCGACCTGCTGCACGCCATCGAGAAAGCGCTCGGCATTAATCAGGTACGCCTGATCACCACTGGCGGCGACGCCTTTGAAGCTGAACGCGAGCAGTGGAACGACGCCAACAACGTGCTCACCATCCGCCCGGGCGTGGTGATCGGCTACGAGCGCAACGTCTGGACCAACGAGAAATACGACAAAGCGGGTATCACCGTGCTGCCTATCCCGGGCGACGAGCTGGGACGCGGTCGCGGCGGCGCGCGCTGCATGAGCTGCCCACTGGAACGCGACGGAATTTAAGGAGCCACTATGGAACGAAAGCCCACTCTGGTTGTGGCCCTGGGCGGCAACGCATTGCTCAAACGCGGCGAACCGCTAGAAGCCGAGATCCAGCGTAAAAACATCGACCTCGCGGCCCGTACCATCACCGGGCTGACAGAGCAGTGGCGCGTGGTGCTGGTGCACGGCAACGGGCCGCAGGTCGGGCTGCTGGCGTTGCAGAACAGCGCCTACGACAAAGTCGCCCCCTACCCGCTGGACGTTCTCGGCGCCGAAAGCCAGGGGATGATCGGCTACATGCTCCAGCAGGCGCTGAAAAACAGCCTGCCCCAGCGCGAGGTGAGCGTCCTGCTCACCCAGGTGGAGGTGGACGCCGCCGACCCGGCCTTCAGCAACCCGACCAAGTACATCGGCCCGGTCTACAGCGAAGCCCAGGCAAAAACGCTGCAGGCGGAGAAAGGCTGGGTGTTCAAGGCCGATGGCAGCTACTTCCGCCGCGTGGTGCCCTCTCCGCAGCCGAAACGCATCGTTGAGAGCGACGCCATCGCGGCGCTGATCCAGCGCGACCACCTGGTGATCTGCAACGGCGGTGGCGGCGTTCCGGTGGTGGAAAACGCCAATGGCTATCACGGCATTGAGGCGGTGATCGACAAAGACCTCTCCGCCGCCCTGCTGGCGCGCCAGATTGAGGCGGATGCCCTGCTGATCCTCACCGATGCCGACGCGGTGTACCTCGACTGGGGCAAACCAACCCAGCGTCCGCTGGCACAGGTGACGCCGGAACTGCTCAAGGGCATGGCGTTCGACGCCGGTTCAATGGGGCCGAAAGTAGCCGCCTGCCGCGAGTTTGTTGAGGCCTGCAACGGTATTGCCGGGATCGGCGCGCTGGCTGACGGCGCGGAGATCCTCGCGGGCGAGAAAGGCACGTTGATTCGTAACTGAATAACTTCCCCCTCACCCGACTCTCCCTCTCCCCGTGGGAGAGGGCCGGGGTGAGGGCACCAGACAGCTAAATTTTAAAAAGGATTTCCCACATGACCATCAACCTGAAAAACCGCAACTTCCTCAAACTGCTGGACTATACCCCGGCGGAGATCCAGTACCTGATCGACCTCGCCATCGAACTGAAGGCCGCCAAAAAAGCCGGACGTGAAAAGCAAACCCTGGTCGGGAAAAACATCGCCCTGATTTTTGAAAAAACCTCCACCCGCACCCGCTGCGCCTTTGAAGTGGGCGCGTTTGACCAGGGCGCGCAGGTGACCTACCTCGGCCCAAGCGGCTCGCAGATTGGCCATAAAGAGTCGATGAAAGACACCGCCCGCGTGCTGGGCCGCATGTATGACGGCATCGAGTATCGCGGCTACGGCCAGGCCATCGTCGAAGAGCTGGGCGAGTTCGCGGGTGTGCCGGTATGGAACGGCCTGACTGACGAGTTCCACCCCACTCAAATCCTCGCCGATCTGATGACCATGCTCGAGCACTCGCCGGGCAAAACCCTGCCGGAGCTGAGCTTTGCCTATCTGGGCGACGCGCGCAACAACATGGGCAACTCGCTGATGGTCGGCGCGGCCAAGATGGGGATGGATATTCGCCTGGTGGCACCAAAGTCCTTCTGGCCGGAAGCGGGGCTGGTTGAGCAGTGCCGCGCCATCGCCAAAGAAACGGGCGCACGCATCACCCTTACCGACGACGTAGAAGAAGGCGTGCAGGGGGCCGATTTCCTCTACACCGACGTGTGGGTCTCCATGGGCGAGCCGAAGGAAGCCTGGGCCGAGCGCGTCAGCCTGATGAAGCCGTATCAAATCAATGCGCAGGTGATGAAGGCCACCGGCAACCCGAACGTCAAGTTTATGCACTGCCTGCCGGCGTTCCACAACGAACACACCAAAGTGGGCCGCGAAATTGAGATGGCCTACGGCCTGAAAGGGCTGGAGGTGACGGAAGAGGTCTTTGAATCACCAAACTCTATTGTCTTCGACGAAGCAGAAAACCGTATGCACACCATAAAAGCCGTCATGGTGGCGACACTCGGCGACTAATCACCGCCCGGCGCACCACGGGGTGCGCCGGGGTTCAGGAGAACATCATGGGCAAGTTTAAGTTTCCCTCCGCTTACACCATTCTCTTTTTTCTGATTGCCGTCGTGGCCGTGCTGACGTGGATTATTCCGGCCGGACAGTACCATATGGCAATGAACGAGGCGCTCGGCAAGGACGTGCCGGTTGCCGGGACCTACGCGCACGTGGCGGCCCACCCGCAGGGGCTGGTTTCCGTACTGATGGCTCCCATTGCCGGGCTGTACGATCCGGAGTTCCGGCCAGGCCGGGGCGATCGACGTAGCGCTGTTTATCCTGATCATCGGGGGATTTCTCGGGATCGTCACCAAAACCGGGGCGATCGACGCCGGGATCGAGCGCGTCACCACGCGATTACGCGGGCGTGAAGAGTGGATGATCCCGATCCTGATGGCGCTGTTCGCCGCAGGCGGCACCATCTACGGCATGGCCGAAGAGTCACTGCCGTTCTACACCCTGCTGGTGCCGGTAATGCTGGCCGCCCGTTTTGATCCGGTTGTCGCGGCCTCCACCGTGTTGCTCGGCGCGGGGATCGGCACGCTCGGCTCTACCATCAACCCCTTCGCCACGGTGATCGCCGCCAACGCCGCCGGGATCCCCTTCACCAACGGGATCGCCCTGCGCGTGGCGCTGCTGGTCATCGGCTGGATCATCTGCTTGGCGTGGGTAATGCGTTACGCCCGTAAGGTACGCCAGGACCCGTCTCTCTCCATCGTTGCAGACAAACAGGAAGAGAACCGCGCCCATTTCCTCGGTAACAAGGGCGCACAGACGCTGGAATTTACCCCGGTACGCAAAATCATCCTGGTCATTTTCGCCCTCGCCTTCGCGGTGATGATTTACGGCGTGGCGGTGCTGGGCTGGTGGATGGCGGAGATCTCGGCGGTGTTTCTCGCCAGCGCTATTATCGTGGGGCTTATCGCCCGCATGAGCGAAGAGGAGCTGACCTCAACGTTTATTAACGGCGCACGAGATTTGCTGGGCGTCGCGCTGATTATCGGCATCGCCCGCGGTATCGTAGTCATCATGGATAAGGGCATGATTACCCACACCATTTTGCACAGCGCGGAAGGGCTGGTCAGCGGGTTATCCACGGTGGCGTTTATCAACGAGATGTACTGGCTGGAAGTGGTGCTGTCGTTTCTTGTGCCTTCTTCATCCGGCCTGGCCGTTCTGACGATGCCGATCATGGCACCGCTTGCCGATTTCGCTAACGTCAACCGCGACCTGGTAGTCACGGCTTACCAGTCAGCCTCCGGTATCGTTAACCTGGTGACGCCCACCTCCGCAGTGGTTATGGGCGGGCTGGCTATCGCCCGCGTGCCCTATGTGCGCTACCTGAAATGGGTGGCGCCGCTGCTGGGGATACTCACGGTGGTGATCATGGTGGCGTTAAGCCTGGGGGCAGTATTGTGATGTTTTGACGTTGTAGGCCCGGTAAGCGTAGCGCCACCGGGCGTTTTGTTTCAGCCACTTACATGGGAAATAGTTATGACGGAATATGGTGATTACTCTCCAAAAGAACAGCTACAGCTGACGGTCTGTCAGCGCCTGATCGCAGAAAAAAGCTATCTCTCCCAGGAAGAGATTCGCCGCGATTTGCAGGAGCGTGGTTTTGAGACCATCAGCCAGTCCACCGTTTCACGTCTGCTCAAGTTGCTTGGTGTCATAAAAATTCGAAATGCCAAAGGGCTAAAGATTTATTCGTTGAATCCTCTTCTGCGCCCTGCCCCCGACGCCGCACGTACCGTTTCCGAAATGGTGGTCAGCGTGGAGCATAATAGCGAATTTATCCTTATTCATACCGTGGCCGGATATGGCCGCGCGGTGGCGCGCATTCTGGATTATCACCAGTTACCGGAAATTTTAGGCGTGGTTGCCGGAAGCAGTATTGTCTGGGTCGCCCCCCGGGTGGTGAAGCGTACCGCGCTGGTGCATAAGCAAATTAATTATTTACTCAGAACGCATTAATATTCACAAAGAACCGTTTGCATTGAGTAAAGTGTGCATTAAATTGCTTGATCCGGACATCGGGGTGCGTATAATGCCCGACAATTTGCCGGGAGGAAGCATGGTCAAGCGTGTTCGACATAACGTCTTACCGCGTCTGAAATCAGACGCTGGCCTGCCGTTTTTCTTCCCGTTGCTAAACCTATTCCCAGAGCCCCTCATTTGAGGGGCTTTTTTTTGCCCGGCGTCAGGAGATAAACATGAATCCGCTTTATCAAAAACACATCATTTCCATAAACGACCTCAGCCGCGAAGAGCTGGAACTGGTTCTGGAAACCGCGGCAAAACTGAAGGCCAATCCGCAACCGGAGCTGCTGAAGCACAAGGTGATTGCGAGCTGCTTCTTTGAAGCGTCGACCCGCACCCGCCTCTCCTTTGAAACCTCCATGCACCGCCTGGGCGCGAGCGTGGTGGGCTTCTCAGACAGCAGTAACACGTCGCTGGGTAAAAAAGGCGAAACCCTGGCGGATACCATTTCAGTGATTAGCACCTACGTTGACGCGATTGTAATGCGTCACCCGCAGGAGGGCGCGGCCCGTCTGGCGACCGAGTTCTCCGGCGGTATTCCGGTGCTGAACGCCGGTGACGGTGCCAACCAGCATCCGACGCAGACCCTGCTGGATCTGTTCACCATTCAGGAGACCCAGGGCCGTCTGGAAAACCTGAACATCGCCATGGTAGGTGACCTGAAATATGGCCGCACGGTTCACTCCCTGACCCAGGCGCTGGCGAAATTCAACGGCAACCGCTTCTTCTTCATCGCCCCGGACGCGCTGGCGATGCCACAGTACATTCTCGACATGCTGGATGAAAAAGGCATTCCGTGGAGCCTGCACGCCAGCATCGAAGAGGTGATGGGCAACGTGGATATTCTGTATATGACCCGCGTGCAGAAAGAGCGTCTGGATCCGTCCGAGTACGCCAACGTGAAGGCGCAGTTTGTGCTGCGCGCCAGCGACCTCGAGGGCGCGCGCGACAACATGAAGGTGCTGCACCCGCTGCCGCGCATCGATGAGATCACCACAGACGTGGATAAAACGCCGCACGCCTGGTACTTCCAGCAGGCCGGAAACGGCATCTTCGCCCGCCAGGCGTTACTGGCACTGGTTCTGAATCGCGAATTGGCTCTGTAAGGGGAAACGACAATGACACACGATAACAAACTCCAGGTTGAAGCCATCAAACGTGGCACCGTGATTGACCACATCCCTGCGCAGGTCGGCTTTAAGCTGCTGACGCTGTTTAAACTAACCGAAACCGACCAGCGCATCACCATCGGCCTGAACCTGCCGTCAGGCGAAATGGGCCGCAAGGACCTGATCAAGATCGAGAATACCTTCCTGACCGACGAGCAGGTTAACCAGCTGTCGCTGTACGCGCCGGACGCCACCGTTAACCGCATCGACAATTACGACGTGGTGGGCAAATCACGCCCAAGCCTGCCGGAGCGGATTGAGAGCGTGCTGGTTTGCCCGAACAGTAACTGCATCAGCCACGCGGAGCCGGTCTCCTCCAGCTTCGCAGTGAAAAAACGCGCCGATGACATCGCACTCAAATGCAAATACTGCGAAAAAGAGTTTTCTCATTATGTGGTGCTGGCCAACTAATTGAGGTTGGTAAAGGATCCCGGCCTCCCTATAATGGCCGGGACTCTTAAATCAGCTGTTATTCTGGAGAAATCATGACCAAAGTACTCGCGACGGAAAATGCACCAGCGGCTATCGGCCCATACGTTCAGGGCGTTGATCTGGGTAGCATGATTATTACCTCTGGCCAGATCCCGGTGAACCCGAAGACCGGTGAAGTGCCAGCCGACGTAGCGGCGCAGGCGCGTCAGTCGCTGGAAAACGTGCAGGCGATTGTGGAATCCGCAGGCCTGAAAGTGGGCGACATCGTGAAAACCACCGTTTTCGTGAAAGATCTGAACGATTTCGCCACCGTTAACGCTACTTATGAAGCGTTCTTCACCGAGCATAACGCCTCTTTCCCGGCGCGCTCCTGCGTGGAAGTGGCTCGTCTGCCAAAAGACGTGAAAATTGAAATCGAAGCGATTGCCGTACGTCGCTGATTGATAGCAGCAGAGAATGGGCGGCTTCGGCTGTCCATTTTTTTTGGTTATTTTTCCTCTCACCACAGCATGACCTTCCCCACCCGCCATTAATAACATCACCCTGCGTATTTATTATTAATGGACTAACAATGAAATTATCAAAGATTGCCCTTGCGATGGCGACCCTGACCGTTGCCTCATCCGCTTTAGCGCACGGATATATTGAGTCTCCTGCCAGCCGCGCTTATATGTGCAAGCTCGGTCAAAACATTGACTGTGGCTCCGTTCAGTATGAACCGCAGAGCGTGGAGAAAACCTCCGGCTTCCCGGGCGGTGCGATGCCGCCAGACGGCCAGCTTGCCAGCGCGGGGATTGCGAATTACTCCCAGCTGGATAAACAGAGCCTGAACGCGTGGACGAAAAGCCCCATGACCGCCGGCCCGCATGAGTTTGTCTGGTATCACACCGCGCCGCACAAAACCACCAACTGGCGTTACTACATCACCAAACAAAACTGGGATCCGAATAAACCCCTGACCCGCGATCAGTTTGAATTAACCCCGTTCTGTACCGTGAATGGAAATGGCCAGGCCCCCGCGATGCGCAAAGCCATGACCTGTAATGTACCGGCTCGCACGGGTTACCAGGTGATTTATGGCGTCTGGGAAATAGCGGATACTTCGAACAGTTTCTACCAGGCCATTGACGTTGATTTTGGTAACGGCGGCAATGTTACCCCGGATGACGGTGCCAGCATCGAATCAGAGTGGAGCAAGGTCCTCAGCGGCCAGATTGCAGGAAATAACCTGAACGTCGGCGATAAGGTCATTGCCCGCTTCTTCGATGCGCACGGTGAAGTAACCTCCCTGCGCACAGAAATAACGATCGCCACGGCCGCGCAGGGGGATGCTAACCAGTGGTCGTACGATCTGGCGCAGAAAATTAATACCGCGCACCAGGACATTCGCGTCGGCGTGAAGGATGAGGGCGGCGAGATTAGCCCGGTCCATGGCGCGAACAGCGTATTCGTCAAAGAGGGCAGCGCCCTGCAGTCCGTTGCGATTTCGTACGAAGAGCAGAAGGCAGAGGTCAATGAAACCATCGCCGTCAGCAATTTGCACTACAGCAAAATCGAGAACGGCAATGCGACCGTCACCTTCCATGTGAATACCCACGGTAACGTCGATTTCGAAGCCCACGTCATGAACCATCACGGGGCGGAAAAAGGGTACCTGAAGCAGGAGATGAATAACGTGAATCAGGACGTCACCCTGACGCTGACCGGCGTTGAGGCGGGTCACCACATGCTGAAGTACTACGCCACCAATAAAGACGGCACGCTGTTTGCGCAGGATGTGCTGAACCTGATGCTGGAAGAGGAAGCCGCGGCGGACAACAGCACCGGTCAGCATGATTACATCTTCCCGGATAACATCGCGTCGTACAAAGCAGGCACCGTGGTGCTGCAGCCAAAAGACGGTAAGACCTACCAGTGTAAGCCTTTCCCGTACAGCGGCTACTGCGTGCAGTGGAGCAAGTATGCGACCCAGTTTGAGCCGGGCACCGGTTCACACTGGAAAGAGGCGTGGGTGCTTAAGCACTGAGTCGTCTGATTCCCTCACCCCGGCCCTCTCCCAAAGGGCTGAGGGTTCCCCAGAAAAATGAAAAGCACGATGAAGTGTGATCTACTGGT
>NZ_JACASJ010000154.1:0-8368 GCF_013391025.1 Enterobacter sp. SECR19-1250
TTGACATATCAGGGACTATTCCATTTCATCGTCCAACAAAATGGGTGCAGTACACGAGCGCTGTGGCGTAACCCCACGGTGCTGCTGCTGTTTTTCTCGGTGTTTTGCATCAATATCCCAAGCTATGGCCTCTTGGCCTGGCTGCCTAAATTCTTTGTCCAGAGCATGGGCATGCCGATTGAGGTGTCCGGTTATATCGTGGCGGCTGGCGGCGCGGGGATCTGGCTTTCGTCGTTGTGCACCGGCTGGCTGGTCGGAAAATACTTCCACCACCGCGAGCCACAGGTGATTTTGATCTGCGCACTGGTGAGCGCTGCTGCCATTCTCGGCATCTTCCACACCGCCACGGCGGTGAGTGCCAGCATCCTGCTGTTTGTGGGGGAGATCTTCCTGATGGCCACCTTTGTGACCGCGTTTACCCTGCCAATGAAACGCCTGCCGGAGAACATCATGGGCTCGGCCATCGGGCTGATAAACACCGGGGGGACGCTGGGGGGCTTCGTTTCACCGGTTGTTATTGGCTATCTCGTTGGAAAAAGCCACAGTTATGAAAGCGCATTTATTTTCTTGTCACTGGCAATGGTGTGCGCGGGCGTGGCGATAGTGCCATTGATAAAAAAACCTGCGCCCTCACTGCCGGTGACTGACTGAAGGAGACTGTCATGAAAAGTAGCACTGAAAACCTTATCCGCGACGTTCACGACGAGGTGATCCGCTGGCGCAGGCATATTCATGCCAACCCGGATCTCTCATTTCAGGAAAAGCCGACCGCAGATTTTATCGCCCGTGAACTGGCGAATCTGCCGGCGCTGACGATTAGCCGCCCGCTGGAGAACAGCGTGGTGGCGGTATTACAGGGTGAAAAACCCGGCCCGATGTGGGCACTGCGTGCTGATATCGACGCCCTGCCGCTGCAGGAAGAGAGCGGTGAAGCATTCAGCTCAACCAAACCCGGCGTAATGCACGCCTGCGGTCACGATGCCCACACCGCCATGCTGATGGGCGCGGCGAAAGTGCTTTGCCACCTGCGCAGCCAGCTGTGCGGCAGCATCAAGTTTATCTTCCAGCCTGCCGAAGAAGTGCCGCCGGGCGGCGCGCGCGAACTGGTGGAGAAAGGCGTGGTTGACGATGTCGAGAAGATCTTCGGTCTGCACGTTTTCCCGACCAGTCCTACCGGTAACATTACGCTGAAAGAAGGGGTGTATGTCGCCTCCAGCGATAATTTTGATATCACGATCTTCGGCCGGGGCGGACATGGCTCAATGCCGCAGTTCTGCATCGACCCGGTGGTAATCGGCGCTGAAGTTGTCACCGCGCTGCAAAACGTGGTGGCGCGTAATCTCGACCCGATTAACGCCCCGGTGCTGACCATCGCGACCTTCCAGGCCGGTGACAGCTATAACGTGATTCCGGACAGCGCTCGCCTGGCCGGAACGGTGCGTACTCATGATCAGCAGGTGCGCGAGCAGGTACCGCAGCTGGTGCAGCGTATTGTCGAGGGCGTCGTCAGTGCCCACGGCGCGCGCTGTGAGATCCGCTGGCAACAGGGTTACGCCGTTGGCAACAACCATGCCGACACCAATGCCATCGCCAAAGCGGCGATTGCAGCGCACTTCGAAGAAGGAACGCTGCAGCTTGCCGATCGGGCCCTGTTTGGCAGCGAGGATTTCTCCTCGTATCAGGAGAAAGTCCCGGGAACGTTTCTGTTCATCGGCTGCGGCAACGAGGAAAAAGGCGCGGTCTGGAACGTCCACAATCCACACTTTCGCATCGACGAGGCTGCGCTGGCGGTGGGCGTGAAAACGCACGTTGCGCTGGTGAGCCCGCTGTTTGAGGAGATTTGACCCCTCCCGTCCTGACATTGCCCGGCGGCGCGTCGCCTGCGCCCCCCGGCGCAATGGTTGGTAAATCCGTCAATCAGTTCTATAGTCGTCACAGTTTCTTAGTAACCAGGACTGACTGATGCGCTTTAACGGACTGACCAAAGGTTTCTTTATCTTTATTCTCGCCCTCGTGACGTGGGCGTTTTTCGACGTGCTGTCGCCCTACTTCTCCGCCATTCTGTGGGCCGCCATTCTGACCGTTATCTTTAATCCGGTAAAAAACAAGCTGCGCGCCGCACTGGGAGATCGCAATGGGCTGGCCTCGCTGCTGACCATCGGCATTATCTGCCTGATTGTCTTTATCCCGTTGATGGTGATCTTCTCCTCGCTCGCCATTGAGCTGAACGTGGTGTACACCAAACTGCAGGAGAACAACACCCAGTTCCCGGAGGTGGTGGCGAGCATCTTTAACCATCTGCCGGACTGGGCCAGCGGTTTCCTCGCGGATCACAACCTGACCAACGCCGCGCAGATCCAGAAAAAACTCTCCGATGTCGCCCTGCAGGGCGGGCAGTATCTGGCGGGCAGCGCGTTTCTGATCGGCAAAGGGACATTCGGCTTTGCCATTAGCTTCGGCATCATGCTGTATCTGCTGTTCTTCTTGCTGAAAGACGGGCCGTTCCTGGTGCGCCAGATCCTCGACTCCCTGCCTCTGTCCGATTTCGCCAAGCAGCACCTGTTCGCCAAGTTTGTCGGCGTCTCGCGGGCGACGGTAAAAGGCACGGCGGTAGTCGCGGTGGTTCAGGGTACGCTTGGCGGGATTGCGTTTGCCATTGCCGGTATCGACGGCAGCATCCTCTGGGGAGCGCTGATGGCCTTCCTCTCCCTGGTGCCTGCGGTGGGGTCGGCGATTGTCTGGGTTCCGGCCGCCATTTTCCTCTTCGCGACGCATCAGATCTGGCAGGGGCTGTTCATTGTCGGCTTCTTCGTGATTATCGTCGGGCTGGTGGATAATATCCTGCGCCCGCTGCTGGTAGGCAAAGACACCAAAATGCCGGACTACCTGATCCTGATCTCAACGCTTGGCGGCATGGAGCTGTACGGCATTAACGGCTTCGTGATTGGCCCGCTGATTGCCGCGCTGTTTATCGCCTGCTGGAACCTCTTCTCCGGTCGCGATCATGCGGGTAACGCCGAAGAGCTGGATGCCGCGTTTATTGAAGAAGGGAAAAATCCTCCAGATTTATAAACCGCTGACGATAACCTTCCCAACAGGCGGCGCTGTGCCGCCTTTTTTTTCGCCTTAAATCAAACGTTTTCTATAATTTGAAAGAACGCCATCCTTCTTTGGTCGTAAAAGGATCACCAGGTGCGAATCGCGACGATAACAAACTGGGCCTACGGTGCCACGGTCTGCCTGACCCTCGCTTCCGGCATCATCATGCTGATGGCGTCCAATGCTGACACCCTTGAGCGTCAGGCCGTTGAACAGCGGCAGAAATTTGATGCGCTCACGGAAGATATCGAAACCGATATCTGGGCGCAGTCTGATTTAGCCCGCCTGTACGTGATTAAAAAAGATCCGCAGATCCTCAGGGAATACAACCAGTCAGAGAACAAGCTGAAGAGTACCGAACTCCGGCTGGAAAAACTGCAGGATGTCGGCGCGTCAGATGATGAGCTGTCTCTGCTGCATGAAGGGATAAAAATCGTCGATGAGCTACAGGACGAACAGCAGGCCGCCCTCACCCACACGGCGCAAGGAGAAGATGCGCAGGCCATCGCCCTGCTCTACGGTGCGCCCTATGAGCAGGAGCTGGAACGCGCCCAGAATCAGATCGATCACTTCCGCCAGATACTCGACAAGCGGGTGATCACTTCCGTTCAGGAGGCAACCAAAAAATCGAAAACGCTGCGGACAATCTCTGAAATGATGGTTGGCCTGACCGCCCTGCTGTTCCTGTTTGTGCTTGGCTTTATCTTAAAACGGCGCGTGCTGCGCCCGGTGGTACGCCTGAGCGATGTGGTACACCGTCTCGCGTCGCAGGATTACGCGGTTGAAACACCCAATTTCAACCAGATCGATGAGATTGGCGATATGGCGCAGGCGATTCGTATCTTTCGTGAAAATGGCCTTGCGCGGCAGCGTCTGGAAAAAGAGCGCGACGCCGACTGGGCCATCCGCGAGCTGCTGGCGCGCATGACCCAGCGGCTGCAGGGGTGTGAGAACTTTGCGGATGTGATTAACGTAGCGGAGCTGTTCGCCCCCAATATCGCGCCGGGAATTGCCGGGCGGCTCTATATCCTCGACCGCGATCCGTGGCAGATGCGCTGCGTCGCACAGTGGCTTTCGCCGCCAGGAGAGGATACGCCTTTTCATCCCGATGAGTGCTGGGCGGTCAGACGTGGGCAGAGCCATCCTCCGGTGAATGGCGAGCCGGATATCGCCTGCTACCATCTGCCGGCGTCGCACACGCATACGTCGCTCTGCGTTCCTATGATTGCCCAGGGCGAAGCCATTGGGTTGCTCTCCTTCCAGAACATCACTGCGGAAAATGCCCCTTCCCGCGCCTATCTGGAGCTGATGGCTGAAGCGCTCGGTCTGGCGCTGGCCAACCAACGTCTGCGCGATGCCCTGCTGGAAAAAGCCCTCTTCGATCCGCTCACCGGCTTGCGTAACCGCCATCATCTGGAAGATACCCTGCGCACCCAAATGGCGCAGGCGGTGCGCAATGAAGAGCCGGTAAGCTGCCTGATGATCGACATCGACCACTTCAAAAGCATCAATGACCGCTTTGGTCATGAAGCGGGCGATCAGGTCATCAAAAGCGTAGCCACCATCATACAACGCGCCGTACACGACAGCGGGCTGGCATTCCGCTATGGCGGCGAAGAGTTTCTGGTGTTGCTTTCCGGCGTCGATGAAGAGGCGGCGCAGGCGTGCGCCAAAGAGATTTATAACGGCGTGCATGAACTGTCGCTGCGCTATGGGCTTTCAGAGATTGGCCCGGTGGATGTGTCGATTGGCGTCGCCAGCTATCCGCAGCACGCTCAGAGCGATAACCTGCTGCGCGCTGCCGACGTGGCCTTATACCGGGCGAAAGAGCTGGGCCGTTCGCGTATTGTGAGCTTTGGGATGCTGGAGGCGGGCTGACGGTGATTTTCGCGCCCTCACGTCCCCCGGCTCAGGGGCAACTCTCTTTTTTCATAGTGGACATATCCTTGTCATTTTTGGGTGGTGAGAAGATCAATCATCGCCCGGGTGGCCGCCGACTGGCGTCGATGTGGCGCGAAGAGCACGGAGAACGGCCGCGACCGTCCACGCAGGTGTGGCAGCACCTCGACTAACTGTCCGCGCTGTATCCTGTCGCGGACGATAAATTCATAGCTCTGGCAGATCCCCATCCCCTGCTCCGCCAGCGAAACCACGCCGAGTACATCTTCTGAGATTTCGATAGTTGAACCCGGCAGCCAGTCAATATCACGTTCCTCATCACGAAACACCCAGGGGGCAATGCGTCCGGTACGCGGCATGATAAAGGGCAGACAGGTGTGACGATGCAACTCCTCCAGCGTCTGCGGGCTCCCCATGCGGTGCAGGTAATCAGGCGATGCGACCAGCAGCAGCGCCGCGTCCTCCAGCTTGCGCGCAACTAACCCACTGTCGGGCAACTGCCCCAGGCGAATCGCCAGATCGAATCCCTCCGCAATCAAATCAACGTTGCGATTGGTGATGTTCAGCTCCACCTGAACGCGTGGATAGTGTTGGGCAAAGCGCGCCAGCAGCGGCGGCAGACGGTAGTGCCCGTAGGTGGTTGGAACGCTCATTCGCACGCGACCGGTCAGATCGCCTTCCTGGCCCCGCCCCTCGCGTTCGGCGTCATCAAGCAGTGCAAACGCAGACCTCGCCTGTTCCAGATAAACGCGTCCGGCCTCCGTCAGCCCCACGCGGCGGGTCGTTCGCTGTAATAACTGCCGTCCAAGACGCGCTTCCAGGCGGGAAACCGCGCGACTCAGGACAGAGGGTGTGGTGGAAAGGACAACCGCTGCGGCCGTAAAAGAGCCGTGTTCAACGACAGTAATGAAGACTTCAACGTCTCCGAGATAATCGAATTTGCGGCTCATTTTGCTCTTTCAGGAACAAATGTTTTTCAATCTGGCTAATTTACCCCCTCCGGAGTGATGAGTAAAGTGAGCTGCATTCATCATCAGAGGGTAAACACTATGGATCTTCAACTCACCGGTAAGACCGCGCTGGTTACGGGCGCAACCGCAGGCATTGGTTTGGCCATCGCCCGTACGCTCGCTCAAGAAGGGGTTGCCGTCACCCTTACCGGACGCGACCCGGCAAAGCTGCAAAAAACCGCGGCCACCATCACCGACGCGACGCCTGACGCACAGGTCTCCACCGTTGTCGTTGACCTCGGAACCCTGGAGGGCGCAGAAGCCCTGTTCGCCGCCTGCCCTGATACCGATATTCTGATTAATAACCTGGGGTTCTACGAAGCCAAAGCCTTCGCGGATATTAACGACGAAGACTGGCTGCACATGTTCAACACCAATGTGATGTCCGGCGTCCGCCTCTCACGCCACTACTTCCCGCGCATGCTGGAACGGAACTGGGGACGGGTGATTTTTATATCCAGCGAAGTGGGCGCCTTTACGCCGCCAGACATGGTGCATTACGGCGTCAGCAAATCAGCGCAGCTTGCTGTTTCGCGCGGTATGGCCGAACTGACCCGGGGAACCGGCGTGACGGTTAACAGCGTGCTGCCATCGGCGACGCGCTCGGACGGCATTATTGAGTACCTTCGCCAGACCGCGCCTGCCCCGGATATGACCGATCGGGAGATCGAAGCGCATTTCTTCCAGACCTACCGCCCCAGCTCGTTGATCGCCAGAATGATTGAGGCAGACGAGATCGCGGCGATGGTCGCTCTGTTAGCCAGCCCACTGGGCGCGGCATCCAACGGGGCGGCTGTACGCGTCGAGGGCGGCACGTTCCGTTCCATCCTTTAATGCTGAACTCACCGGAGCCTTTTCATGTTCATTCGCACCCGTAGTCTGTCCGCCATTGCGCTGGCGGCGCTGATCGCTTTCCCGAGTCTCGCCAGTGCGGCGACGCTCCAGCCCCTTGAACGCTGGCGCAGCTATGCTGGCGTGAGCTGGCATACCTCTCAGAATGGGCAAACGCCGACGCGGTTTTCCGGCTCGGTTAACGCGCCCATTGCCGGTATCCATTTTGATGCAAAGGGCCGGGCCTTTGTCAGTACGCCCCGGCTGGTTTCTGCCGCCGCCCCCGCCACGCTGAGTATTCTGGATACGACTGTGCAGTCCGGCCCTGCCCGCCTGACGGCGTTTCCGTCACGCGGGGGAACGCGGTAAACACCGATCCCGCGCAGAACCTGCGCAACGTGCTTGGCTTTTATATTGATCGTCAAAACGGCTGGCTATGGGCGCTGGACATGGGGTTTGTCGCAGGCGAAGCGGAGTCGCCCGTGGGCTCGCAGAAACTGGTCGTGCTGGATCTCAACACGGGCCGCACCCTTAAACGTATCGCCCTGGATGGCGTGGCGGACCGCAAAGCCAGCTTCCTGAACGATGTGGTTGTCGATGAGAAACGCCGCGTCGCCTATATCTCCGATAGCGGCTCGCGGAGCGCACCGAAAAACCGCGTGGGCCTTATCGTCGTAGATTTCGCCACCGGCACGGCGCGACGCGTGCTCGACCGTCATCCAGCGCTACAGATTGAGCCGGGCGTCAAGGTGGTTTCACACGGTGCGGAGGTCTGGCCGGGTAAACCCTTATTAATTGGCATCAACGGTATTGCGCTCTCCCCGGATGCGGACACGCTGTACTGGACGGTCACAACGGGAACCCATGCCTGGGCAGTGCCCACGGCATTGCTGAGGCAGGCAGGGTCAACCGATGCGCAGATTGCCGCCAGTATCCAGGATCTTGGCGTGGTGGGCGGTAACACCGACGGTCTTGTAACCGATGTAAAGGGCAACCTCTATATCACGGATGTTACCCGCAACGGCATTGTCCGGTTTGATCCAAAGCACCGCGCTATGTCGCTTATCGCCGCCAGCGAAGACGTTTACTGGCCAGACACACCGGCAATCCGTCCGGACGGGGATTTGATCTTTACCTCGAGTCGCCTCAATGACCACTTCGCGGGAGCCGTTAAACCCGGAGAGGAACGCTATGATTTGTGGCGTTTGCCTCTCGGTGCATCACATAATACGGGCGAATAATAAAATACCCGTGGCTGGATAATCGCGAACGATTATTGATGCGGGTCAAAGGAATGTGGCTGATTGACTAAAGAACAAGGTCAGGGAGTCGATATTTATCTGGGTAGTTGTCAGCCTGTATCTGCAGGCTGGCAACTCTGCCGGGCAAGATAAACGGCCCTTTTCGGCTCAGGATCATCCACGCAGCCACCTAAATAAAATTATCTCATGGAGAGAAAATGAAAGTTCGTCTTCTAGGGAAGGTGCGAACAAGTTCCTGATATGAGATCATCATATTCATCCGGAGCG
>NZ_JACASJ010000155.1:0-8343 GCF_013391025.1 Enterobacter sp. SECR19-1250
CCATGGCTCCAGATGACAAACATGATCTCATATCAGGGACTTGTTCGCACCTTCCTTTACATGTAACTTTTAGGTGAATTGGGCTCAATTCACCTAAAACGGTCTTATCTGTTAAGTTTGTTGGTGACTCATTAAAATAACCTTTTAATCATAAGGTTATTTTAATGAGGTCAAGCTAGTATTGTTTTTTTTAGCAAAAAAGGGGTTTTTGTGATTTCTAGATTTAAGACGTTATCGGTTAACCAATTCACTTTCATCACTGCGTTGTTTTATGTTGCCATTTTCAATCTACCGCTCTTTGGTATAGTGCGAAAAGGAATTGAAAAACAACCAGAAGTTGATCCCCTTTTCATCGCATCTATGCCGCTATTTTTAACATTTGCGCTGAGTTTTTTGTTTTCAATTTTTACCGTCAAATACCTGCTGAAGCCCTTTTTTATCGTATTGACGTTACTTTCCTCAAGTGTATTTTTTGCAGCCTATCAATACAATGTCGTGTTTGACTACGGCATGATAGAAAACACGTTTCAAACACATCCTGCTGAAGCATTGATGTATGTAAATCTTGCATCAATTACCAATCTACTGCTGACTGGGCTATTACCGTCATATCTTATTTATAAGGCCGATATTCATTATCAGCCCTTTTTTAAGGAGTTATTGCATAAATTAGCCTTTATGCTGCTAATGTTCGTTGGCATTGGGATAGTCGCCTTTTTTTACTATCAAGATTATGCTGCATTTGGTCGAAACAACAGTGAGTTAAGGCGTTACATTGTCCCTACCTATTTTGTCAGTAGTGCATCTAAATATCTCAATGAGCACTATTTGCAGACGCCCATGGAATACCAACAACTTGGCCTAGATGCGAAGAATGCCAGTCGTAACCCGAACACTAAACCTAACTTATTAGTGTTTGTTGTGGGTGAAACTGCGCGCTCAATGAGCTATCAATATTATGGATATAACAAGCCAACCAATGCTCATACCCAAAATCAGGGGCTGATTGCGTTTAACGATACTAGCTCATGCGGCACGGCCACGGCGGTGTCTCTACCCTGTATGTTTTCACGAATGGGGCGGGCAGACTATGATCCTCGCCGTGCTAATGCTCAAGACACAGTGATTGATGTGTTAAGTCATAGTGGTATAAAAGTACAGTGGTTTGATAATGATTCTGGCTGTAAAGGTGTGTGTGATCAGGTTGAAAATCTCACGATAGATTTGAAGAGTGATCCGAAGCTGTGTTCTGGCCAATATTGTTTTGACCAAGTATTGCTCAACAAATTAGATAAAATTCTGGCAGTAGCACCAAGTCAAGATACAGTAATTTTTTTGCATATCATTGGTAGTCATGGACCAACTTATTATCTTAGATACCCGCCAGAGCATCGTAAATTTATACCGGATTGTCCGCGCAGTGATATTCAAAATTGCAGTCAAGAAGAACTGATTAACACCTACGACAACACTATTCTATATACGGATTTTATTCTCAGTGAAGTGGTGAATAAATTAAAAGGTAAGCAGGATATGTTCGATACTGCAATGCTGTATCTCTCTGACCATGGTGAGTCTTTGGGTGAAAAGGGCATGTATTTACATGGTGCGCCCTATAGTATTGCACCGAAAGAACAAACTAGCGTACCAATGCTGGCTTGGGTATCTAATGACTTTAGCCAAGATAATCAGTTGAACATGACTTGTGTTGCACAGCGAGCAGAACAGGGCGGCTTTTCCCACGACAATTTGTTCGACAGTTTGCTAGGACTTATGAATGTAAAAACCACCGTCTATCAGAGCCAACTCGATATTTTTGCACCTTGCAGGTATTAGATATGGCTGTAAATGTTTTATCTTAGGGGTGACATATTCACCCCTTAAATCTTGGACTAACAATGTCCTCTATTGTTACATTTAGCTCTCAATCTTCCACAATGAGTTATCACGGTCTTTTAGACTTAACATCAATTTGCCGTTGTGAAACTAGAACAATGGCTTACAAGCTGTAAATGCTAACTTTACATTTTTGGCGCGTTGGGCAAAATTAGCCTATTTATATCCCTTAGGATTATCTCATATGTGTGAAATGATGGTTTTTTGCAAAAAAACTCCTTGTTCAACATAAGCGATCTTGCACGCATCAAAAGGCTGCTTAAAGCGGCCTTGAAAATTACAACGTGATCTGAGGGTGCTTAACACCGCATGCTCTTGCGTATCGAGCCAGTGTTTCAATGCTAGCCTTAATCACATTAGATTCCATGCGAGAAACGGTAGGTGGAGTAACACCCATGCGTTCTGCCACCTGGGCTCTTGTTAATCCTGCGTGATGACGCCATTCAGCGAGCATAGCTTGAAGTCTTTCCTTGCGCTCCTCTGCTTCATAGGCTGCTTGAACCTCAGGATTAGACATCAATTCATTCCTAACATGCTCCCAAGCGATACCTTTAACTTTACTCATTTAGCATCTCCTTAAGACGTTCAAAGGCCATAGATATTTCACCCGATGGGGTTTTCTGAGTCTTTTTAATAAAGACTCTAAGTAGATAGATATTCCTGCCTTTCTGATAAACATAAAGACCTCTGGCAATATCCGTCCCCATCGTCCTTAACTCAAATAATCCATCCCGGAGTGGTTTGCTATCTGGCTCTCGTAATGCAGTAGCGTTGGTTTTAAGTTTATCAATCAGGCGAATCATCTTCGCTCTGACTACTGGCGGTAAGCCAGCCAGCTCATTTGGTACATCATCGTGCAATATGACGTTAAACACTGGTTCGCCCTCCATTGCGAAATATTAGCATAAAAAGCAATTTGCGTTATAGGGTAATTTTATGGTTTTTCTGCTGTATTTAACATAAGCGATCTTGCGCGCACCACTGACCTGGTACTCACCCCTGAAACCCGCCGGAACGTCCAAAAGTGCGTTTTTTTCCGCTCGCAAACTGGCTGTTTTGGTGTTGCCGACTTGTTATCAGAATCGCAGATCCGGTTTCAGTCGGTTTGCCGGCTGAAAACGCTATTTCTTCCAGAATTGCCATGATTTTTTCCCCACGGGAGGCGTCACTGGCTCCCGTGTTGTCGGCAGCTTTGATTCGATAAGCAGCATCGCCTGTTTCAGGCTGTCTATGTGTGACTGTTGAGCTGTAACAAGTTGTCTCAGGTGTTCAATTTCATGTTCTAGTTGCTTTGTTTTACTGGTTTCACCTGTTCTATTAGGTGTTACATGCTGTTCATCTGTTACATTGTCGATCTGTTCATGGTGAACAGCTTTGAATGCACCAAAAACTCGTAAAAGCTCTGATGTATCTATCTTTTTTACACCGTTTTCATCTGTGCATATGGACAGTTTTCCCTTTGATATGTAACGGTGAACAGTTGTTCTACTTTTGTTTGTTAGTCTTGATGCTTCACTGATAGATACAAGAGCCATAAGAACCTCAGATCCTTCCGTATTTAGCCAGTATGTTCTCTAGTGTGGTTCGTTGTTTTTGCGTGAGCCATGAGAACGAACCATTGAGATCATACTTACTTTGCATGTCACTCAAAAATTTTGCCTCAAAACTGGTGAGCTGAATTTTTGCAGTTAAAGCATCGTGTAGTGTTTTTCTTAGTCCGTTATGTAGGTGGGAATCTGATGTAATGGTTGTTGGTATTTTGTCACCATTCATTTTTATCTGGTTGTTCTCAAGTTCGGTTACGAGATCCATTTGTCTATCTAGTTCAACTTGGAAAATCAACGTATCAGTCGGGCGGCCTCGCTTATCAACCACCAATTTCATATTGCTGTAAGTGTTTAAATCTTTACTTATTGGTTTCAAAACCCATTGGTTAAGCCTTTTAAACTCATGGTAGTTATTTTCAAGCATTAACATGAACTTAAATTCATCAAGGCTAATCTCTATATTTGCCTTGTGAGTTTTCTTTTGTGTTAGTTCTTTTAATAACCACTCATAAATCCTCATAGAGTATTTGTTTTCAAAAGACTTAACATGTTCCAGATTATATTTTATGAATTTTTTTAACTGGAAAAGATAAGGCAATATCTCTTCACTAAAAACTAATTCTAATTTTTCGCTTGAGAACTTGGCATAGTTTGTCCACTGGAAAATCTCAAAGCCTTTAACCAAAGGATTCCTGATTTCCACAGTTCTCGTCATCAGCTCTCTGGTTGCTTTAGCTAATACACCATAAGCATTTTCCCTACTGATGTTCATCATCTGAGCGTATTGGTTATAAGTGAACGATACCGTCCGTTCTTTCCTTGTAGGGTTTTCAATCGTGGGGTTGAGTAGTGCCACACAGCATAAAATTAGCTTGGTTTCATGCTCCGTTAAGTCATAGCGACTAATCGCTAGTTCATTTGCTTTGAAAACAACTAATTCAGACATACATCTCAATTGGTCTAGGTGATTTTAATCACTATACCAATTGAGATGGGCTAGTCAATGATAATTACTAGTCCTTTTCCTTTGAGTTGTGGGTATCTGTAAATTCTGCTAGACCTTTGCTGGAAAACTTGTAAATTCTGCTAGACCCTCTGTAAATTCCGCTAGACCTTTGTGTGTTTTTTTTGTTTATATTCAAGTGGTTATAATTTATAGAATAAAGAAAGAATAAAAAAAGATAAAAAGAATAGATCCCAGCCCTGTGTATAACTCACTACTTTAGTCAGTTCCGCAGTATTACAAAAGGATGTCGCAAACGCTGTTTGCTCCTCTACAAAACAGACCTTAAAACCCTAAAGGCTTAAGTAGCACCCTCGCAAGCTCGGGCAAATCGCTGAATATTCCTTTCGTCTCCGACCATCAGACACCTGAGTCGCTGTCTTTTTCGTGACATTCAGTTCGCTACGCTCACGGCTCTGGCAGGGAATGGGGGTAAATGATGCTACAGGCGCTTTTCATGGACTCACACGAGGAAATCTACCCATGACACAAGAAAAGCCCGTCACGGGCTTCTCAGGGCGTTTTATGGCAGGTCTGCTATGCAGAGCTGTCAGACTTCTTGCTGTTCAGCAGTTCCTGACCTCTGATTTTCCAGTCTGACCACTTCGGATTATCCCTCGACAGGTCATTCAGACTGGCTAATGCACCCAGCAAGGCAGCGGTATCATCAACAGGCTTCCCCGTCTGGCTGTCAACCAGACCCGCCAGGATAAGCAGTCCGGCTGACTGGTACAGCGCATGGTCACGGGCTTTACGGGCGGCTCTGGCTTCTGCCCGTTTTTCGGCCTGTATCAGATTCATGACTTTTGCTCTGGCTTCCTGCGCTTTTTCTGCTGCCTGTTCAGCCTTCATCAGCAAGGACAGCGTTTTGATATCCTGCGCTGTTTTATCCGCTTTATCCGTCAGTATCAGCATGAGTTTCTGCTGTTCATTCGGCGACTTTAAGCCGCGAATGTACTGCACTCTGTCTGCTGCCCATTTTTCCTGTTTTTCGCTTTTATTCATGCCCATTTATCCTCTGAATGTTGATGTGGAAATTATGGTCAGGAATGGCGGCCGAGGTCAAATGCAGGTAGAATCACTGATAAGCTTTTTATTATCAGTGCGCACTTAGACGTTTCTTCACTTTGTTCAGAAACGGTGCGCGCCTTCAGCGGGATAAAACACGATGGCATCTTATCATCTCTGCGTAAAAACCGGCGGGAAAGGCAGTGCCTCTCCCCATGCCGATTACATTTCGCGTGATGGAAAGTATGCCCGTGAAAAAGACTCCGACCTTGAGCATAAGGAGTCCGGCAATATGCCTGCGTGGGCAGCGCATAAACCGTCCGAGTTCTGGAAAGCCGCTGACACGTCTGAACGTGCCAACGGCTGTACCTACCGTGAAATCGAGATTGCCCTGCCGCGTGAGTTAAAACCCGAACAACGTCTTGAGCTTGTCCGCGATTTTGTCCAACAGGAAATTGGCGACCGCCATGCCTATCAGTTCGCTATCCATAATCCGAAAGCAGCGATAGCCGGTGGCGAGCAGCCCCACGCCCATATCATGTTCTCTGAACGCATTAATGACGGTATTCACCGTGACCCTGAGCAGTATTTTAAACGGGCTAACACCAAAGAGCCGGAGCGCGGTGGCGCAAAAAAGGCACGTTTCGGGGAAACACCGACCGAACGCAAAGAATACCTTGTTGCCCAGCGGGAACGCTGGGCTGACCTCCAGAATAAGCACCTTGAACGGTATCAGCACGCTGACCGGGTTGATTCCCGTTCCCTGAAGGCGCAGGGCATTGACCGTGAGCCTGAGCGGCATCTGGGCGCGGGTCAGGTTCAGCGGTTCGATACTGCGCAGTTACAGGCCATCCTTGAGCGCAGGGACGCTGAAAGGCAGGCGGAGCAGTCTCGTGATGAACGTGACAGTGTGATTGACGTGACCACCTCGCTACGGGAAGCCATCAGCGAGCGGGATAACCTGACGATAAAACAAGAGCAGAAGCCTGAACCTGCGCAGGAAGACACTTCCGGCAGGGTTTTCGATTTTGAGAAAGAGCCGGAGAAGCTGAACGCACTGGTCAGTGATGCGCTGAAGGACGTACAGGACGAAATCGACCTTCAGTCCCTTGTGAACGAGACAATGGCGGAGTTTCAGGGGATACATCAGGAAATGGAGCGACTGGCAGAAAAACAGCGTCAGCAGGAGAAAGAACAGCAGAGACTCGCCGAACAGACACGACAGAAGCCGGATAAAGGCTGGTCATTTTCACGATAGACAGGATTTTTCATGAGCGACGACATTAAACAAATCGCTGCCCTCATCGGGCATCATCAGGCGCTGGAAAAGCGTGTTACCTCTCTGACTGAGCAGTTTCAGGACGCCTCAGCACAATTACAGCAGCAGAGTGACACGCTGAGCAGGCTCATTCGTGAGCTGGACAGCGCGTCCGGTAATATGACTGAAACCGTCAGGCAATCTGTTCATGCCGCGCTCATTCAGGTTGAGAAAGAGCTGAAACAAGCCGGATTAGCACAGCAGAAACCGGCGACAGAAGCGCTTAATCAGGCTACCGATACGGCGAAGGCGATGATCCATGAAATGCGACGCGAGATGTCGCGCTATACGTGGAAATCCGCGATTTATCTCGTGCTGACGATATTTTTCGTCATGGTTGCCTGCGTGACGGCATTTACGTGGTTTATGAATGACGGGTACAGCCAGATTGCTGAAATGCAACGGATGGAAGCGGTCTGGCAGAAGAAAGCCCCGCTGGCTGATATATCGCGTTGTGACGGAAAGCCCTGCGTTAAGGTGGACACCCGAGCTACGTATGGTGATAAAGAGAATACCTGGATGATTATCAAAAAATAACATAACGGCGCACATTGCGCCGTTATTGTTGTCGTGAATTACAGCGGCAGGGAGAGCGAAGCGGTTTCCAGCGATTCGCCCTCATTCAGCCGGTTTTGCATGTCGCTGACGAAGGCGTCCATCTGACTGTTGGCAAAGAATTTAATTCCGACCAGCCTGACGTCCTCATTTTCATCAATCACAATGCGCTCCCTGTCATTCAGGGTTTCGAGCATCCGCTCTTTCCATGCGTCATCCAGCAGACGGTCATCCCCTTTCGGCTCAAGGAAGACCTGCCAGTAAGCATTATCCGCATGGCGCGTCAGTATCATGATGAAGTCCGGCATAAAGCCGCGCACGCCGCCGAACTCCGTGAGCTTAAAGCGCGTTGACTGCTCGTCGTTACGCAGCACGTAAATATCGTCGTAACGTGCTCTGAGCTTCGGCATAAAACCTTCCAGCGTTTTCACCAGACGGTGCTCAAGCTGATTCAGTATCGCGTTATCGTACACGTACCATCTTTTACCGATGGTGGGTGCGGCGGTGATTTTCTGGTTAATAATGACCGACGGGTCAATGTGCAGGCTGTAGTCTTTAATCACCTCTTTCACTGGCTGGCTGATAAAGCGGTACGTGCCTTTCACCTTCTGGTCATTACGGCGCACGTTCTCTGAGATACGCAGCAGAACGGTTTCCAGCAGGTGCAGTTTCTCTTTTGCCGGTACGGTGGAAAAATCCAGTGACTGCGGTACGGTGACGGTGATTTTCAGCCTGCCAAGGTAGGCGTCACTGTGGATGAACTCACGGATGCCGGTCAGTTTTGGGAAAAAGCGTTGCAGGTTATCCAGCGCGTAGAAGCTGATCCTCTGCATCGCCTTGCGGTAAAAACGCGCGTCCAGCACCAAGGGTTCTGACTTTGTGATGCCAGCCGTTGCCCCCGTCAGGTTGGGGTCGGTTCCGGCTGAGGGCGAAATGACACCCTAAGCTTTCGGTTCCTTGGGCCAAAGATATTCGCCAGTCAGTAGAATGTGCGCCCAGCCCAATGGGGATATGTG
>NZ_JACASJ010000156.1:0-8337 GCF_013391025.1 Enterobacter sp. SECR19-1250
CAGTTACCGCCCGGTTTCGGCGAGTTTGCCGCTCGACGAACCCGAACTAACCCGCCTTACGGCGGGTTTTTTCGTTTACAGAGCAAGAGATTACGCGCAGTGGTAAACGATCTCAAGTGGATCTTTTTAAGATCCTACAGAATCCGGGCTTGCGTGCCATCAGGATACGTCACGGTACAACCTTCAGTCAGCACGCTGACCCACAACCCGTTCTCCAGCCGGATTTTATGGCCTTCCTCAGGGTTCGGATTGAACTCATCGCCGGTACCACCGCGCCGGGTCAGACAGCCCGCCACCGCCAGTCGGTAAATGGTCGTCACCGGATGCGCATGGCAGAATGCCTCCTGCTCCTCAATCAACGCGCGTGCTTCATCGCTCATCGCAGCCAGTTGTTCAGGAGTAAAAGGTGATTGATCCATTCCGGCCAGAATCTCCGCGGTCAGTTCATTGGTGTACTGCTTCTCCATACTAATTTCTTGTACTTTAAATGGTTAAAATCACGCCATCATACTCATAATCCTGACTTAACCAAAACTCAGCCGCTTGAAAAAACGCCACAAAGACCACATTTATAAAATGGGTAAGAATGCCCGAAAAATATCGATGGGAAGGAAAGCAGAATGGCCTTAGTACAGAAAAAAACGCTGAATGAACTGGCAACAAACGCCAGCGATGACTTCTTCGGTAAGCGATTTTCAGCCGGAGATGAAGTTCCACACTCGGGGATCTACAAATGCACGAAATGTAATCGTGAAGTGACGGTAAATGCCCACTCCAGAGACAATACATTTCCGCCACATTACCCGGAAAGCCCGTGTAAATCACCGACGTGGAAACCCTATGTCATTGCAGACACAAAAGCGGAATGGTGAAGGAGCTAATACATGAACTTTAAGCAACTCATCCCCGCACAGGACTGGTATTTTCGTCATTTTACCGACCAGTCTGATTATCCGGTGATCGTTTATCAGCTTGCTGCATGGGCACTGACTGAGGAAGGAAGCATTACCGGCCTTGTGGCGATATACGATCCGAAAGAAGGCAAAGCAAAACTGGTGACACCACCGCCGGTAAAAGGGAACTATCTGCACCGAGATCAGCTGACAGATGAAGAGCTGGCGGCATCCAGAAAACCTTAAAAATAAAGCCCCTGAGGGGCTTTACTGGTATCAGCTTGCAGGGTGTGCGCCTGGCGGCGGTGTACCGTTCGACCGGGCAACATTGCGTAACAGCGCCAGTATGCCGTCTTCACCAAACTCCTTGTACAACCGACTCATTTCCTTCTGAGCATTGGTTCGCTTCTGGCTGTTCAGGTTACGTTCGCACTCTTTCATCATCTTTTCCGGCTCTGATTTCAGCCTTGCAAGATCGTCTTCATCGATACAGAAAGCCGCCTGCTTTACCGCACCACCTACATCGGCCTTAGTCGAAATCGTTCTGGCCGTAACCGGCAGATATTTTTGCTTAAGCGAATGGGCCACGGCTGACGCACGGTTAACACACAGATCGGCCGTAATGTTATAGCCGGAAGTGGTCACGACGTTGCCGTCACAGAGCGCCGCAAAAGTACACAGGCTGGTTTTATTTAGTTTCTGGATTAACTCCAGCATAACGGTATTACCGGCGAAGTGATTCTGGAGCTTATGGCGAGCAATTTCAGGAGGATACAGATCGGTTACTTTTTGCATTTATAGCACCTGTTTACAGAGGATAAATAACAGGTGACGGTGTCCGGATGAGCCTTCGCACATCAAAAAACTGTGAAAAATGCCTGGCAAGTCGGTACCAAGTTACTACATAATGCAGCACCACTTGACAAACGCCCTAATCGGGCGTTTGTTGATCAGGTAAGATTCAGTTTTCGCGAACTGAGTCACCGGCAGCTATCAGAATCCTTAGTTTCTCAGGCCGAAGATCTGATAGCTGCCTCGTTTTTCACTGACAACCTCACGATCATCAGAATCCCTTATTCTACCCTATTCCATAAGCGCACACATAGCTTTTTTGCTGATCTTTCGCGCTTGATTTACAAGGAAATTACCTGTCGGGTAGATGAAATTAGCAACAGCGCTATCAGATGACGCTAATGTTAAACTCATGTTTAAACATACAGCGAAAAGTTGACGCAAAAATCGTCAGCTGGATGCCTCACAATCCCGTCATTTACCATAACATCCGTTGCCCGCACCCCCTGAGAGCCTCTGAGGGCATTTCTGACGGGAAACCGATAAAACAGACAACAAACCACCCGCAACACCCCCGGAAACGCGCCGGATAAATTGTACCTGAACGCATGGCTATGCACGTAACTGCATGGCATGGGATTTGACGTAAAATGGATGCCGTAAGCCCTTTTTTACCGACTTTCTGCTTCATCAGCCTGACTGACACGAGCATATTCTTTCAGGCCGCCTCCTGCTAAACTTTTTCATATTGCCGCATTAACCCGGGAGGCTCCGCAATGAGCAACACGACACACTACGAAAACGCCAACTTTCTTCGGGAACTGGCTGAAAGCCTGCCCCGCATACTGCCGGAAGGTGGCCCGGACAAAGCTGCGCTGTTGCAGCGCCTGGCTAACGAAGAACTGGCCCAGGCAGAGTATGAAGATCAGGTTCGCGCCAAAGTGACCGCCGCCCGTGCTGACACGCGTCCGGGCATGACCACGGAACAACTCCGCCAGCGCCTGCATGGCCGTTATCAGGAACTGCGCGATGCCGTATGACGTGGAATGGAAGCAGGGAGCCATCGAAGATGTAACGACACTGTTTGACTATATCGCGGAAAATTCATCGCTGTGGGATGCGCAGAACGTTACCGACCGGGTTCTCGCTGCTGCGGACAAACTGGCGGACTTCCCGCGCCTCTACGAAGTGGACTCACGTTATGGCGAAGACGTTCGCCGGATCAGCCTGATGGGACAACATGTCCTCTATGAAGTGGACGACCCCGCGCAGAAAGTCCGGGTTCTGGCCGTGGTCGGCCAGCGCCAGAATCCCCATACCGTTCGCTAATAACCGGTGACAGGGGCGCAATTCATTGCGTGCCCGTCGCCGGTTGGACAAGCGCAGCGCGTCAGCGTTTTCCCCAATGCCACCACCGGCGCGGCGTTTCGGCCGGTGTCTCTACGGTCTCCGGTTTGTGTTCCAGCAGTCTCATGGCCTGCATTTCCTGCCGCAACCCGGCCACCTCCTCCCTGAGTGCTTTTATCTCCGCGATCAACGCTTCAGAGGCCGTTTTTTCAGTCTCATCTGGCAGTCTCAACCCGTCCCGCTCGTGAGTCTCACCCTGTCTTAACTCACCGTACACCCGGATAAGCTCGCTGGTATCCACAACCCGACCGCCATCAGCCTCCGTCCGGTATGATACGCGGCCTTTCGCCATATCCCGGTACAGGGAACTCCGGGCTTTCCCCGTCAGTTCCGTCGCCTGTCTCACCGTCACCCACGCCATTGTCTCACCCCGCTATTTTTGAGACAGTATACCCGACTGGCGCACACCATGCCCGGAAGGGAAAAAATCATGACGAAGCAGGAAAAAACCGCCCTCAACATGGCAAAATTCATCAGGGATCAGTCGCTGCTGTTGCTGGAAAAGCTGAACGAGCTGGACATGGACGACCCGGCCGACATGTGCGAACGACTTCACGAGGATGCGGAAAAACTCTGGCTGGTAATGCGGGGTAAGCTCGGGGAAGAATAACAGCACCGGCATGGCCGGTGCTGGCGTTTATTTTTTGCCGAACGGCCACCACCGGCGGGCGGGTTTATCCTCCGGCAATACGGGCACCGGCTCGTTAAAATACCGGCTGTTATACTCTCGCATCAGCTCCGCTTTCAGCTTCTCGTTCACCGCACTCTCACCGTGCCGCTCACTCACCACGTCAATCATCGCGCCGATCTGCTCCGGGGTGTACTTCCCTGCGTCCAGTACCTGCACGCCGTTCTCGATGGCGAACTGCTCAACCTTGCGGTAAAGATAATCACACAGCTTCATTCCGGACGGTTTATCACGTTCCCACGCCGGATTTTTGCCGGTGAAGTAATACGTGGCTTTGTCATCGCTGTTCAGCCGTTCGTGATACATGCCGATAAACTTCATCATCGCCAGATGCTGGGCCTGATCTTCAAACCGGAATACATATGCCCCGGTCTGCCAGGCCATGACCGCCATGTCTTCCAGATGCTCGCTGGTTGGCATAATGCAGCGCTCGCCGTCTTTGTCTTCCACATCCTCAATAAAAACCATGTACAGCGCCATAATCCCTCACTCTGTTGTCATAAATTTAAAGCACGCGAACAGCCTCTCCCGGTCCAGTTCCGCCGTTTTGCGGGCTTCGCCGGTCTGCGGGTTCACGATTTCATCCACCGCCAGAATCGCCCGCTGTACCCGGACAAGCGTCGGCCGGTCGGGGCAGATGTACCAGATTTCATCGATGCCGTTCGCCTTACGGTTGAACAGATACCCGGACACCACTTCCTGATACCGGCGACGGCTCTTGACGGTGCGCTCCACCTCAAACGCCACCGTTTTACCGTCCAGCTCTGCCAGCGCATCCGGCACCTTCATACCTTTAAGACTCAGGCGGTGCAGGGTGCGCCAGCCGGTGGCCCCTCTGGCTTCCATATCAAGACGCAGGGACTGCACGGCCAGCCGGTGCGGCAGCTGCGCCGCCGACACCCGCGAGGGCTGAAACGGAATAACGTCCGTCAGCGGCTCGTCCTCGTCGAACGAGAACGCCACGCCGTGCGGGGTCAGCCCCCACACGCTGACCTGACGACCGTCAACCGGGTATTTCGCCCGGGCCAGCAGTCCTTTCGCCACCAGGCTGTCCAGAAAGCGGTAAACCGGCTGCACCGCCCCGATCCCCAGCAGACGGGCTACGGTTTCAGCCGTCGAGCAGAGTTCGTCCCGCAGCCACCGCAGGACTAGCCGGGTTTTCTCCGCGTTCCGCGCCTGTCGCTTCGCGTGGCTGACGTTGTATTGCTCCAGAGCCATCAGTACAGCCCCGCAAAATCATCGTCACCCGGGCGCTGCCGCACTGCCTCAGCCTGGTACTCCGCCAGCGGGTCCGTTTTCGCCAGCACCGGGAAGGTTTTCAGCGGAATTTCCCGGCGATCAACCCGCAGCGGGCTGCTGAACGCCAGCCGCGCCACGCCCAGCCCGGTCATGACCGCGAACCCGTCCGGCAGGTGTTGCAGGGTGTTCACGTCGAACAGCGGCCGCGCTTCCTTCTGGATGAAGCTGTCCCCGCTGATGTGCTCCACGTTCCCCGCCTCCCGGCTGGCCCGGCGGCGCTCCACGTCCACCCGGATTTCCCCGGTCTGTCCGGCCGCCCACTGCGCGGACTCCTGGCTGGCCGCGCGATAGAACCAGCGGATTGGCGTGTTATCCAGTACCGTGGTTTTCACAAAATCAGCGGGCAGATCCTGCCCGCACTGGCCGAAGTCGCCCAGCGACTGGTGAGCCAGCAGCAGGTTACAGTCCCGGCTGCGCAGCGTCCCCAGCGCGTTGAGTACGTACTTCGAGAGCAGATATTTGATTTCATCGAGCATCACGCTGACGTGCGGCCACGCGCGGAACTCGTCCCGCGCAATGATGATTTGCGCGCAGCGGGCAAACAGCATTTTCTGCACCCGGATCACCGCCTCGTCGTCCATCGATCCGATGACGTACAGACAGCCGCCGCCGTTGATAATCCCCGCCACATCAATACCGGAATCCGTCTGCAGGACGCTCAGGTCCGCGACGTTCTCCAGCTTGGTGATCAGCCCCTTCACGTCCTTTTTCAGCGCCTCCGGCAGCGCATACGCCGCCGCCAGCACCTGCTGAATGTTCGCGCCGTGCGGGAACTGCTCCGCGATAAGCTTCGCCGCTTTCTGCTCGCTGATGCGGTAGTGGTCGGCCACATCGCCGGTTTCCGCCAGGTTAAACCCGGCAACCAGCAGATTTTTCAGTGCGTACTGGTCAAGGTCGCGGAACAGGTTCAGCTGCGCCGGTTTCCCCGGCCGCAGGTCCAGCAGGGTGAAGTCCGGGCAGTGCGCCCGAAAGACGTGTGGCGCCCATGCGTCGCCTTTCGGGTCGAAGTACACCACCGCATCGCCAAAATCGCGCACGCAGCGGATCAGCGCGTTGGTGGCCATCACGCTCTTGCCGCTCCCGGGTAGGCCGAGGATCTGAATATTGGTCTTGCGCCACGCCTCGCGCGGAACCCGCACCGGCTGGCCGTCCTCGTCCTTACCCAGGAACACCACCTGCTGCTGCCGGGCCTGCTCCGTGGAAAAATCGGCCAGCGCGTTGACCGGCACCGGCTCCCCGAAATGCAGGTGGCGCACGTCAGTCATTTCGCCGGTGCGCTGGCTGCTGCGCCGGCTCTCCTGATTCAGTTTTGCATTGACCGCCTCGTCAGCGGCCGCAAAATGACCGTCAAGCAGCAGGAATGCCAGTAGCCGCGCCAGAAGTATCCCGACGACCAGACCACCGGCACACCAGGCTATCCCGAACAGATTAGCGGGTTGCAGCAGGTAATAATCGGCATTCGCGTAGTAGCCCGGACGCAACACCGTTTCTCCCCAGCTCTCGATAAACACGGCGACAACCAGCCCCCCCAGCAGAACCAGACCGGCAGCGCCGGTCAGCCAGTACGCGTAGTTCCAGACATGTCGACGAGCCCTGACCATCCGCCCGGGAGAATCCAGCGAGGCCAGCACCGAAAATGGCGCAGCCCTGTCATTATCGCGCTTATAGCGATCGGCATACTCCCGCCGCTCCTTATGGCTCAGGCCCACAAAACGCATCCGTCCGGCCCAGAGTTCAGCCAGACCGAAAAACAGGCCGATAACCAGAAAAGCCCCGGCCAGACCGTAATACTCCCGGTACAGCCAGCTGACCCACGGGTAAATCTGCCGGGCCAGCTCCGGGATATGCCACTGCCAGGCAAGCGAATCCGTATTCAACATGCAACCTCTCTCCTACAGACGACGGATTTACCGGCGTGATGCGCAGCCCATCTGCGCAAGCTGACGACATGCCCCAAGGCATGGCGGCGGCGTTCACGTCCGTGGTGAAAGCGTTCAGCGCTCGCCACGGAGGCCAGCCTCTTTCCGCCCCATGCGGAAAAGGCGCAGCCCCGGAGGAACAACGAGCACGCCCACAGCGTGCGAGAGGAAAAGGCGGCACCCCAGTGCTGTCTTTTCCGGTGTTCCGGCCCCCGTCAGAGTAAGCGACAGCGAGCGGCTGACCACCCATAAAATCAGGAGCAGCTTTGCTGCTTCGTCAGGTGCGTCCAGCACCGTGGATTTTTGTGGGTGGTCAGGCGTGAGCCTGACGGGGGCCGGGTGAATTTCTGGCGTGACCGGCGTCCAGCCGGG
This sequence comes from Enterobacter sp. SECR19-1250, assembly GCF_013391025.1. Lineage (NCBI taxonomy): Bacteria > Pseudomonadati > Pseudomonadota > Gammaproteobacteria > Enterobacterales > Enterobacteriaceae > Enterobacter > Enterobacter sp. SECR19-1250. Next base: position 7,371 of record NZ_JACASJ010000156.1, read on the forward strand.
CTAAGACAGAAAGAGGGGTAAAGACGCTGCGTCGGTGGCGTTCAGCCAGCGTAAGCAGGGGATTTACCCCTGAAGTCAGTCCCGCCCTAGCGGGGATGACTTGCATTTCTCCGCAAGGAGAAAAAGAAACAGAGATAGGTTAACGTAAAATGTGTATCAGAAAACCGACATACTTCACCTATCCTGATGATTTATCGACAGGGAACAGAAAGGCTTTAATCAGGAGCAAAATGTCACATCAGCGCGTCCGGTGGCCGTAGGCAAAAACGGGAGATATTGCGCCTCCTCGCTCACTCGGTCGCTACGCTCCGGCCGTGAAACTGCGGCGGGCGCTGCGGACTCACGAGCAGGGCAAACAGGCATAGAGAGAAAATAATACGAAGCTGCGCCGGTGGCGTTTTTCCATAGGCTCCGCCCTCCTGCCAGAGTTCACATAAACAGACGCTTTTTAGGTGCATCTGTGGGAGCCGTGAGGCTCAACCATGAATCTGGCAGTACGGGCGAAACCCGACAGGACTTAAAGATCCCCACAGTTTCCGGTGGGTCGCTCCCTCTTGCGCTCTCCTGTTCCGACCCTGCCGTTTACCGGATACCTGTTCCGCCTTTCTCCCTTGCGGGAAGTGTGGCGCTTTCTCATAGCTCACACACTGGTATCTCGGCTCGGTGTAGGTCGTTCGCTCCAAGCTGGGCTGTAAGCAAGAACTCCCCGTTCAGCCCGACTGCTGCGCCTTATCCGGTAACTGTTCACTTGAGTCCAACCCGGAAAAGCACGGTAAAACGCCACTGGCAGCAGCCACTGGTAACTGGAGTTCGCAGGAACGTAAGAGTGAAAAAGTAACTTTTTCGCTTGAAGAAGCCAGTTTGAAGCAGCTAAACTGACTGTACTGTTTTGGTGACTGTTCCTGCGAAGATCAGTTACCGCCCGGTTTCGGCGAGTTTGCCGCTCGACGAACCCGAACTAACCCGC
>NZ_JACASJ010000157.1:0-8080 GCF_013391025.1 Enterobacter sp. SECR19-1250
CTGATCGCCAGATCACGCTATTTAAATTCTGGAATTAGCTGCGGAATGACGGCTACACAAGGGCCAGAGGCCAAAAAGACCACAAACCAGCGTAACGCCACCAGGCGAAGCCCAGAGAAACGGCAAACCCAGCGCTGCACAGCGTTTGAGAAACTGAATGCCGTTTGAATAAACATGGGCGAAATAAAGGAGGGTTTCAGTGGTACTAACGTTGAAGTAACCGGCGCTGCGCGGTTTTATCGCGCAGCGTCCGAGTTGACTGCCGGGTTGGGCGGTAACGCTTCAATAGAGCGAAGGATTGCCCGCACGATTGCCTCCCTCTTGAAAAGATCATCCATTCTGTTTGGCGTATCAATATTCAGTGCGAAGAATACGGAGCCAGTCGGCCACTCAACCCATCCTACCCACCAACCCATACGGCCTTCCCAGCCCGTCTTTGCACGCAGTATCCAGTTGCGACCGGCTTCCACAATCATGAGATCCTTGACCAAGCGCTGATGTTCTACCCGAAAGGGCAGCTCGTTACGATAGAGCTTCCTGAGAAATGCAATTTGCTCCTGCGCCGAGATTGCAAGGCTGCCTTCTATCCAGTAATCGCCATTACTTGTCGAAGGATCGGCGTTGCCATAGTCGATTTTCTTCAAATAGCGCCGAGCTTTGTCATCACCAATTTCCTTTGCAAATAGCTCATACACCCAAACAGTAGAATTCCGCATTGCTGATCGCAAATCTTGGTCTTGATTGTGGCCTGCAAAGCCCCTGTTAACGCCGTCCCATCGAAAAATCTGGAACTCATCACGAACAGCGCCTGCATCAAGTGCAAAAAGTGTATGAGGTATCTTGAATGTCGATGCAGGCGAGTAGCGTTTCTTCGATCGCACAGGATCAAAAACCAACATGGCACGATCCGCTTGGCGTTCGTCTGCCACAACTATCGTGCCTTTGGCTTGAAATTCGCTGAAAAACTTCCTCCAGTCAGAACGTTCTAGCGTGCCTTCTTGCGCATGCGCGAAAGTGGCAAGAGAAAAAATGGAGAAAAGTATCGCGAAGATTCGGATTGCCATTAACTTTTCCTTAATGCCCAACGCCTGAAATAAGCCGTGCCGCGAAGCGGCATCGGCTTGATTGAATTGTTAGACGGCAAACTCGAGCCAATACTTGTGCAGGCCAACAATATTAGACGAGCACAGCATGGGCATTGCCGCTTTGATCTTCTCCAGTGACCAATTCCACCACTCCATCTCCAGAAGCAATGAAATTTCCTCATCGGTGAAGCGTTTCTTAATCTTCTTAGCGGGATTGCCGCCAACGATAGCGTAAGGCTCCACATCTTTTGTCACCAACGAGCGGCTGCCTATCACCGCACCGTGCCCGATCTTGATTCCGGGCATGACCATTGCCTCAGAGCCGATCCAAACGTCATTGCCAATGACAGTATTACCTGCTTTTTGGAAGGCATCGAGTGCGCTTGAGAATGCAGGTTCTTCCTGCATATAAAAGAACGGGAAAGATGATGCCCAGTCGTACCGATGCCCCTGATTGCCAGCCATGATAAAGGAAGCCCCACTCCCGATAGAGCAGAAACTACCGATGATCAACTTATCAACGTCATCACGGTCCGGAAACAGATACCGTGCGCAGTCATCGAATGAGTGCCCATGATAGTAGCCAGAGTAATAGCTGTACCGCCCAACTTTGATATTGGGGTTCTTCACTTGCTCAGAAAGCAGCTTGCCTTTGAAGGGGCTATCAAAGTAGTTGGTCATAAGAGATCCCGCGGTCTGTGACTTTGCCGTCTAACGTTTGACATGAGGGGCGGCCAAGGACGATAGCCCTTGGACGTCCCCCTCGATGGAAGGGTTAGACAGCACTGCGCGCTTGCTCGAACGCCTGACGTGTTTGAACCATGTATACGGCCGGTCCACCTGGGGTGTTTATGGTTCTTTGCGCCACAAAACCCGCCTTCTCGTAGCACCGGATTGCGCGTAAATTGTTCGGCGACGGGTCCGTTTGGATCTTGGTTACCTCAGCGTCTTTGAACAGCATCTCAACGAGCGCGCGAACGAGCTTGGTTCCCAAGCCCTTGCCCAGCTGCGATGGATTCGCCAGAGACTGGTCTATTCCGCGTACTCCTGGATCGGTTTCGTCTTCCCACCATCCGCCACCGCTTCCGAGTGCAATGTACGACTGAGCGTACCCAATCGGTTCTTCATCCAGCATTGCGATGTAGGGAGTGACGGACTCTTTCGCCAGGGCGCTTGGTCGATATTGCTCCAGCACTTCAGCAAGTGTTGGACGTGTTTCTTCTCCGCCCCACCACTCAACGATGTGAGGCCGATTTAGCCAGTCATGGAGCATCGGAAGGTCGTGCTCGGTCATGAGGCGCAGCGTGACGAAGCTAATGGTAGTGGTCATGAGGACGGTCTTTGTGCTGCCTAACACCTGAGTTAAGCCGCGCCGCGAAGCGGCGTCGGCTTGGACGAATTGTTAGGCCGCATATCGCGACCTGAAAGCGGCACGCAAGACCTCAACCTTTTCCGCCCCGAGTGAGGTGCATGCGAGCCTGTAGGACTCTATGTGCTTTGTAGGCCAGTCCACTGGTGGTACTTCATCGGCATAGTAAAAGTAATCCCAGATGATCGCCTCCCAGCTGTTACAACGGACTGGCCGCCCGGCGATGACGCCCTCAGCCGCCTCTGGGCACGAGCCCTGCGGAGCCTCCGCGATTTCATACGCTTCGTCTGCCCACCAAGCAGGTTCGCAGTCAAGTAACTCATCCCCGATCTCCGCTAAGAATCCATAGTCCAACTCCTCCATGACGCGCCCGCCGAGCATTTCAACTATTGCCTCGAGCTCGCCGCGCCTCTCGCCGGGAAACGTCAGATCAATATCATCGTGCTTGCGTGTTACACGCCCTAGCCGTGCATCGATCGCCCAGCCCCCACCGATCCAGAGCGGCAGATTTCGCTCATCTGCCGCAGCTAGAATTTTGTGTATCAATGTGACCTGCGTTGTGTCCATGCGGCCTAACTTTGTTTTAGGGCGACTGCCCTGCTGCGTAACATCGTTGCTGCTCCATAACATCAAACATCGACCCACGGCGTAACGCGCTTGCTGCTTGGATGCCCGAGGCATAGACTGTACAAAAAAACAGTCATAACAAGCCATGAAAACCGCCACTGCGCCGTTACCACCGCTGCGTTCGGTCAAGGTTCTGGACCAGTTGCGTGAGCGCATACGCTACTTGCATTACAGTTTACGAACCGAACAGGCTTATGTCAACTGGGTTCGTGCCTTCATCCGTTTCCACGGTGTGCGTCACCCGGCAACCTTGGGCAGCAGCGAAGTCGAGGCATTTCTGTCCTGGCTGGCGAACGAGCGCAAGGTTTCGGTCTCCACGCATCGTCAGGCATTGGCGGCCTTGCTGTTCTTCTACGGCAAGGTGCTGTGCACGGATCTGCCCTGGCTTCAGGAGATCGGAAGACCTCGGCCGTCGCGGCGCTTGCCGGTGGTGCTGACCCCGGATGAAGTGGTTCGCATCCTCGGTTTTCTGGAAGGCGAGCATCGTTTGTTCGCCCAGCTTCTGTATGGAACGGGCATGCGGATCAGTGAGGGTTTGCAACTGCGGGTCAAGGATCTGGATTTCGATCACGGCACGATCATCGTGCGGGAGGGCAAGGGCTCCAAGGATCGGGCCTTGATGTTACCCGAGAGCTTGGCACCCAGCCTGCGCGAGCAGCTGTCGCGTGCACGGGCATGGTGGCTGAAGGACCAGGCCGAGGGCCGCAGCGGCGTTGCGCTTCCCGACGCCCTTGAGCGGAAGTATCCGCGCGCCGGGCATTCCTGGCCGTGGTTCTGGGTTTTTGCGCAGCACACGCATTCGACCGATCCACGGAGCGGTGTCGTGCGTCGCCATCACATGTATGACCAGACCTTTCAGCGCGCCTTCAAACGTGCCGTAGAACAAGCAGGCATCACGAAGCCCGCCACACCGCACACCCTCCGCCACTCGTTCGCGACGGCCTTGCTCCGCAGCGGTTACGACATTCGAACCGTGCAGGATCTGCTCGGCCATTCCGACGTCTCTACGACGATGATTTACACGCATGTGCTGAAAGTTGGCGGTGCCGGAGTGCGCTCACCGCTTGATGCGCTGCCGCCCCTCACTAGTGAGAGGTAGGGCAGCGCAAGTCAATCCTGGCGGATTCACTACCCCTGCGCGAAGGCCATCGGTGCCGCATCGAACGGCCGGTTGCGGAAAGTCCTCCCTGCGTCCGCTGATGGCCGGCAGCAGCCCGTCGTTGCCTGATGGATCCAACCCCTCCGCTGCTATAGTGCAGTCGGCTTCTGACGTTCAGTGCAGCCGTCTTCTGAAAACGACACCATGTGCAAACGATGTCAGAATAGAGTTAAATTTCCTATTGATTGACATATTCCGTCAAAGGTAATAGATTTCATCCTGACACTTTTGCCTTTGGAGGCATCTTGCAAGGTCAACGCATCGGCTATGTCCGCGTCAGCAGCTTCGACCAGAACCCGGAACGGCAATTGGAGGGTGTTCAGGTGGCGCGGGTGTTCACCGACAAGGCTTCTGGCAAGGACACCCAGCGTCCCGAGCTGGAAAGGCTGCTGGCCTTCGTCCGCGAGGGCGACACCGTGGTGGTGCATAGCATGGACAGGCTGGCACGCAACCTTGATGACCTGCGCCGCATCGTCCAAGGGCTGACACAACGGGGCGTGCGCATGGAGTTCGTCAAAGAAGGGCTGAAGTTCACCGGCGAGGACTCACCGATGGCCAATCTGATGCTGTCGGTCATGGGAGCCTTCGCTGAGTTCGAGCGCGCCCTGATCCGCGAACGTCAGCGCGAGGGAATCGTGCTGGCCAAGCAGCGCGGTGCCTACCGGGGACGAAAGAAATCGCTGAACAGCGAACAAATTGCCGAGTTGAAACGGCGAGTTGCGGCAGGCGACCAAAAAACCTTGGTGGCCCGTGACTTCGGCATCAGCCGCGAAACCTTGTACCAGTACCTGCGGGAAGACTGACCATGCCACGCCGCTCAATCCTGTCCGCCACCGAGCGCGAAAGCCTGCTGGCACTGCCAGATGCCAAAGACGAACTGATACGGCACTACACGTTCAACGAAACCGACCTGTCGGTGATCCGTCAGCGTCGCGGCGCCGCGAATCGATTGGGCTTCGCTGTGCAGCTTTGCTACTTGCGATTCCCTGGCACCTTTTTGGGCGTCGATGAGCCTCCGTTTCCGCCCCTGTTGCGCATGGTGGCCGCGCAACTCAAGATGCCAGTGGAAAGTTGGAGCGAGTACGGCCAGCGCGAACAGACACGGCGGGAGCACTTGGTCGAGCTGCAAACGGTTTTTGGGTTCAAGCCCTTCACCATGAGCCACTATCGGCAAGCCGTGCATACATTGACCGAGCTGGCCTTGCAGACCGACAAAGTCATCGTGCTGGCGAGCGCACTTGTCGAGAATCTGCGGCGGCAGAGCATTATCCTGCCCGCCATGAATGCCATCGAGCGCGCAAGCGCCGAGGCCATCACCCGTGCCAACCGACGCATTTACGCGGCGCTGACCGATTCTTTGTTATCACCCCACCGTCAGCGCCTGGACGAACTTCTCAAGCGCAAGGACGGCAGTAAAGTGACGTGGCTGGCATGGCTGCGCCAGTCGCCTGCCAAACCGAACTCTCGCCACATGCTCGAACATATTGAGCGCCTGAAATCCTGGCAAGCACTTGATCTGCCCGCAGGCATCGAGCGGCAGGTTCACCAGAACCGCCTGCTCAAAATCGCTCGTGAAGGTGGCCAGATGACGCCTGCTGATCTGGCAAAGTTCGAGGTGCAACGACGCTATGCCACGCTGGTAGCGCTGGCCATCGAAGGCATGGCCACCGTCACCGATGAAATCATCGACCTTCACGATCGCATCATCGGCAAGCTGTTCAACGCGGCCAAGAACAAGCATCAGCAGCAGTTCCAGGCTTCCGGCAAGGCGATCAACGACAAGGTGCGGATGTATGGGCGCATCGGTCAAGCGTTGATTGAGGCCAAGCAAAGCGGCAGCGATCCGTTCGCCGCCATCGAGGCCGTTATGCCCTGGGACACCTTCGCCGCCAGCGTCACCGAAGCGCAAACATTGGCGCGGCCTGCCGACTTTGATTTCCTGCACCACATCGGTGAAAGCTATGCCACGCTACGCCGCTACGCGCCGCAGTTCCTGGGCGTGCTCAAATTGCGGGCTGCGCCCGCCGCCAAGGGTGTGCTCGATGCCATCGACATGCTGCGCGGCATGAACAGCGACAGCGCGCGCAAGGTGCCCGCCGATGCGCCAACCGCATTCATCAAGCCGCGCTGGGCAAAGCTGGTTCTGACCGACGACGGCATCGACCGGCGTTACTACGAGTTATGCGCCCTGTCGGAGCTGAAGAACGCGCTGCGCTCCGGTGATGTCTGGGTGCAGGGTTCTCGCCAGTTCAAGGACTTCGACGAATACCTGGTGCCGGTCGAGAAGTTCGCCACTTTGAAGCTGGCCAGCGAATTGCCGCTGGCAGTGGCCACCGACTGCGACCAATACCTGCATGACCGGTTGGAATTGTTGGAGGCGCAACTCGCCACAGTCAACCGCATGGCTGCGGCCAACGACTTACCGGATGCCATCATCACCACCGCGTCAGGCCTGAAGATCACGCCGCTGGACGCGGCAGTACCAGACGCCGCGCAAGCCATGATCGACCAGACAGCTATGCTGCTGCCGCACCTCAAAATCACCGAGTTGCTGATGGAGGTCGATGAATGGACGGGCTTCACCCGCCACTTCACACACCTGAAGACCAGCGACACGGCCAAGGACAAAACCTTGCTGTTGACGACGATCCTGGCCGACGCGATCAACCTGGGTCTGACCAAAATGGCCGAGTCCTGCCCTGGCACCACCTACGCCAAGCTGTCTTGGCTGCAAGCCTGGCACATCCGCGATGAAACCTATTCGACGGCGCTGGCCGAGCTGGTGAATGCGCAGTTTCGGCAACCCTTCGCCGGCAACTGGGGTGACGGCACCACGTCATCGTCGGACGGCCAGAACTTCAGAACCGGCAGCAAAGCAGAAAGCACTGGTCATATCAACCCGAAGTATGGAAGCAGTCCAGGACGGACTTTCTACACCCATATCTCCGACCAGTACGCGCCCTTCAGCACCAAGGTGGTCAACGTGGGCATTCGTGATTCAACTTACGTGCTTGATGGCCTGCTGTACCACGAGTCGGACTTGCGCATCGAGGAACACTACACCGACACGGCAGGCTTCACCGATCACGTGTTTGGCTTGATGCATTTGCTGGGATTTCGCTTCGCGCCGCGTATCCGTGACTTGGGCGAAACCAAGCTATTCATCCCCAAGGGCGATGCCGCCTATGACGCGCTCAAGCCGATGATTAGCAGCGACAGGCTGAACATCAAGCAAATACGCGCCCATTGGGATGAAATTCTGCGGCTGGCCACCTCCATCAAGCAAGGCACGGTAACGGCTTCGCTGATGCTGCGCAAACTCGGCAGCTACCCGCGCCAGAACGGCTTGGCCGTGGCGTTGCGCGAGCTGGGGCGCATCGAGCGCACGCTGTTCATTTTGGATTGGCTGCAAAGCGTGGAGCTGCGCCGCCGCGTCCATGCGGGGCTGAATAAGGGCGAGGCGCGCAACGCGCTGGCCAGGGCGGTCTTCTTCTACCGATTGGGTGAAATCCGCGACCGCAGTTTTGAGCAGCAGCGCTACCGGGCCAGCGGCCTCAATCTGGTGACGGCGGCCATCGTGTTGTGGAACACGGTATATCTGGAGCGTGCCACCAGTGCTTTGCGTGGCAACGGCACGGCGCTGGACGACACATTGTTGCAATATCTGTCGCCGCTGGGGTGGGAGCACATCAACCTGACCGGCGATTACCTATGGCGCAGCAGCGCCAAGGTCGGTGCGGGGAAGTTTAGGCCATTGCGACCGCTGCCACCGGCTTAGCGTGCTTTATTTAATGAGATGGTCACTCCCTCCTTCCCGGTACTATGCTGAGGACAGGCTTT
>NZ_JACASJ010000158.1:0-7953 GCF_013391025.1 Enterobacter sp. SECR19-1250
CTTGCCGATGCGCCACCGACGGACAACCGCGCCGGCCTGCTCGACAAGATGCGCGATCTGCTGGGCAGAAACGACAAGACGGGTAGCAGCGGCGCATTGCATATCGCCGTCATCGGCAGCGGCGGGGCCGCGATGGCAGCGGCGCTGAAGGCCGTCGAGCAAGGCGCACGTGTCACGCTGATCGAGCGCGGCACCATCGGCGGCACCTGCGTCAATGTCGGTTGTGTGCCGTCCAAGATCATGATCCGCGCCGCCCATATCGCCCATCTGCGCCGGGAAAGCCCGTTCGATGGCGGCATCGCCGCTACCACGCCGACCATCCAGCGCACGGCGCTGCTGGCCCAGCAGCAGGCCCGCGTCGATGAACTGCGCCACGCCAAGTACGAAGGCATCTTGGAGGGCAATCCGGCGATCACTGTGCTGCACGGCTCCGCCCGCTTTAAGGACAATCGCAACCTGATCGTGCAACTCAACGACGGCGGCGAGCGCGTGGTGGCATTCGACCGCTGCCTGATCGCCACCGGCGCGAGCCCGGCCGTGCCGCCGATTCCCGGCCTGAAAGACACTCCGTACTGGACTTCCACTGAAGCGCTGGTCAGCGAGACGATTCCTAAGCGCCTGGCCGTGATTGGCTCATCAGTGGTGGCGCTGGAGCTGGCGCAGGCGTTCGCCCGACTCGGAGCGAAGGTGACGATCCTGGCTCGCAGCACGCTGTTCTTCCGCGAAGACCCAGCTATAGGCGAAGCCGTCACGGCCGCATTCCGCATGGAGGGCATCGAGGTGAGGGAACACACCCAGGCCAGCCAGGTCGCGTATATCAATGGTGAAGGGGACGGCGAATTCGTGCTCACCACGGCGCACGGCGAACTGCGCGCCGACAAGCTGCTGGTCGCCACCGGCCGCGCGCCCAACACACGCAAGCTGGCACTGGATGCGACGGGCGTCACGCTCACCCCGCAAGGCGCTATCGTCATCGACCCCGGCATGCGTACAAGCGTGGAACACATCTACGCCGCAGGCGACTGCACCGACCAGCCGCAGTTCGTCTATGTGGCGGCAGCGGCCGGCACTCGCGCCGCGATCAACATGACCGGCGGTGACGCGGCCCTGAACCTGACCGCGATGCCGGCCGTGGTGTTCACCGACCCGCAAGTGGCGACCGTAGGCTACAGCGAGGCGGAAGCGCACCATGACGGCATCAAAACTGATAGTCGCACGCTAACGCTGGACAACGTGCCGCGCGCGCTCGCCAACTTCGACACGCGCGGCTTCATCAAACTGGTGGTTGAAGAAGGCAGCGGACGACTGATCGGCGTGCAGGCAGTGGCCCCGGAAGCGGGCGAACTGATCCAGACGGCCGCACTGGCGATTCGCAACCGGATGACGGTGCAGGAACTGGCCGACCAGTTGTTCCCCTACCTGACGATGGTCGAAGGGTTGAAGCTCGCGGCGCAGACCTTCAACAAGGATGTGAAGCAGCTTTCCTGCTGCGCCGGGTGAGGACAAGGAGGTGTGCGATGAGCGCCTACACGGTATCGCAACTGGCCCATAACGCTGGGGTGAGCGTACATATCGTGCGCGACTACCTGGTGCGCGGCTTGTTACGGCCGGTGGCCTGCACCACGGGCGGCTACGGCGTGTTCGACGATGCGGCCTTGCAACGGCTGTGCTTCGTGCGCGCGGCCTTCGAGGCGGGTATCGGCCTGGATGCCCTGGCGCGGCTGTGCCGTGCGCTCGACGCAGCGGACGGCGCACAAGCCGCAGCGCAGCTTGCCGTGCTGCGCCAGTTGGTCGAGCGGCGGCGCGCGGCGTTGGCCCATCTGGACGCGCAACTGGCCTCCATGCCAGCCGAGCGGGCGCACGAGGAGGCATTGCCGTGAACGCCCCTGACAAACTGCCGCCCGAGACGCGCCAACCCGTTTCCGGCTACCTGTGGGGTGCGCTGGCCGTGTTGACCTGCCCCTGCCATCTGCCGATTCTCGCCGCCGTGCTGGCCGGGACGACCGCCGGTGCCTTCCTTGGCGAGCATTGGGGTGTTGCCGCGCTCGCGCTGACCGGCTTGTTCGTTCTGGCCGTAACGCGGCTGCTGCGCGCCTTCCGGGGCGGATCATGACGAGTTCGCAGCCCGCCGGATGGACGGCGGCCGAGTTGGCGCAGGCGGCGGCGCGCGGACAGCTTGACCTGCATTACCAGCCGCTGGTCGATCTGCGCGATCACCGGATCGCTGGCGCGGAAGCGTTGATGCGCTGGCGGCATCCGAGGCTTGGCCTGTTGCCGCCCGGCCAGTTCCTGCCGCTGGCCGAGTCGTTCGGCCTGATGCCGGAAATAGGCGCGTGGGTGCTGGGCGAGGCCTGTCGCCAGATGCACAAGTGGCAAGGACCGGCATGGCAACCGTTCCGTCTTGCCATCAATGTGTCCGCCAGCCAGGTTGGGCCAACGTTCGACGACGAGGTAAAGCGGGTGCTGGCCGATATGGCCCTGCCCGCCGAGCTTCTGGAGATCGAACTGACCGAATCGGTCGCATTCGGCAATCCAGCCCTGTTCGCCAGTTTCGACGCCTTGCGCGCCATCGGCGTGCGCTTCGCCGCCGACGACTTCGGCACCGGCTATTCCTGCCTGCAACATCTGAAATGCTGCCCCATCACCACATTGAAAATCGACCAATCCTTTGTCGCCAGGCTCCCGGATGATGCCCGTGACCAAACTATCGTGCGGGCGGTGATCCAGCTCGCGCACGGGCTGGGCATGGATGTCATTTTCAGAAGACGACTGCACCAGTTGATTGGGCGTAATGGCTGTTGTGCAGCCAGCTCCTGACAGTTCAATATCAGAAGTGATCTGCACCAATCTCGACTATGCTCAATACTCGTGTGCACCAAAGCGAGGTGAGCATGGCGACGGACACCCCACGGATTCCAGAACAAGGCGTGGCCACTCTGCCTGATGAGGCTTGGGAGCGTGCGCGCCGTCGTGCGGAGATCATCAGTCCGTTGGCGCAGTCGGAGACGGTCGGGCACGAAGCGGCCGATATGGCGGCTCAGGCGCTGGGCTTGTCTCGGCGCCAGGTATACGTTCTGATCCGGCGTGCCCGGCAAGGCAGCGGCCTCGTGACGGATCTGGTGCCCGGCCAGTCCGGTGGAGGTAAAGGTAAGGGGCGCTTGCCGGAACCGGTCGAGCGCGTCATCCACGAGCTACTGCAAAAGCGGTTCCTGACCAAGCAGAAGCGCAGCCTAGCGGCCTTTCACCGCGAAGTCACTCAGGTGTGCAAGGCTCAAAAACTGCGAGTGCCGGCGCGCAATACCGTGGCCTTACGGATCGCTAGCCTTGACCCGCGCAAGGTCATCCGCCGGCGGGAAGGCCAGGATGCCGCTCGTGACCTACAAGGTGTGGGCGGCGAGCCTCCTGCCGTGACCGCGCCGCTGGAGCAGGTGCAGATAGACCATACGGTCATCGACCTGATCGTGGTCGATGACCGCGACCGGCAACCTATTGGCCGCCCGTACCTGACCCTCGCCATCGACGTGTTCACCCGCTGCGTGCTCGGCATGGTCGTCACGCTGGAAGCGCCGTCTGCCGTTTCGGTTGGCCTGTGCCTCGTGCATGTCGCCTGCGACAAGCGCCCTTGGCTGGAAGGACTGAACGTGGAAATGGATTGGCAGATGAGCGGCAAGCCCTTGCTGCTCTACCTAGACAACGCGGCCGAGTTCAAGAGCGAGGCCCTGCGCCGGGGTTGCGAGCAGCATGGCATCCGGCTGGACTATCGCCCGCTGGGACAGCCGCACTATGGCGGCATCGTGGAACGGATCATCGGCACGGCGATGCAGATGATTCACGACGAACTGCCGGGAACGACCTTCTCCAACCCTGACCAGCGCGGCGACTACGATTCCGAAAACAAGGCCGCCCTGACGCTGCGCGAGCTAGAGCGCTGGCTCACATTGGCGGTCGGCACCTACCACGGTTCGGTGCACAACGGCCTGCTCCAACCGCCGGCCGCGCGCTGGGCCGAGGCCGTGGCGCGTGTCGGCGTACCGGCCGTCGTCACACGCGCTACTTCGTTCCTGGTCGATTTTCTGCCGATCCTCCGGCGCACGCTGACCCGCACCGGCTTTGTCATCGACCACATCCACTACTACGCCGATGCGCTCAAGCCGTGGATTGCGCGGCGTGAACGCTGGCCGTCCTTTCTGATCCGGCGCGATCCGCGCGACATCAGCCGTATCTGGGTCCTGGAACCGGAGGGACAGCATTACCTGGAAATTCCCTACCGTACCTTGTCGCATCCGGCTGTCACCCTCTGGGAACAACGGCAGGCGCTGGCGAAACTGCGGCAGCAAGGGCGCGAACAGGTGGATGAGTCGGCGCTGTTCCGCATGATCGGCCAGATGCGTGAGATTGTGACCAGCGCGCAGAAGGCCACACGCAAGGCGCGGCGTGACGCGGATCGCCGCCAGCACCTCAAGACATCAGCTCGGCCGGACAAGCCCGTTCCGCCGGATACGGATATTGCCGACCCGCAGGCAGACAACTTGCCACCCGCCAAACCGTTCGACCAGATTGAGGAGTGGTAGCCGTGGACGAATATCCCATCATCGACCTGTCCCACCTGCTGCCGGCGGCCCAGGGCTTGGCCCGTCTTCCGGCGGACGAGCGCATCCAGCGCCTTCGCGCCGACCGCTGGATCGGCTATCCGCGCGCAGTCGAGGCGCTGAACCGGCTGGAAGCCCTTTATGCGTGGCCAAACAAGCAACGCATGCCCAACCTGCTGCTGGTTGGCCCGACCAACAATGGCAAGTCGATGATCGTCGAGAAGTTCCGCCGCACCCACCCGGCCAGCTCCGACGCCGACCAGGAGCACATCCCGGTGTTGGTCGTGCAGATGCCGTCCGAGCCGTCCGTGATCCGCTTCTACGTCGCGCTGCTCGCCGCGATGGGCGCGCCGCTGCGCCCACGCCCACGGTTGCCGGAAATGGAGCAACTGGCTCTGGCACTGCTGCGCAAGGTCGGCGTGCGCATGCTGGTGATCGACGAGCTGCACAACGTGCTGGCCGGCAACAGCGTCAACCGCCGGGAATTCCTCAACCTGCTGCGCTTCCTCGGCAACGAACTGCGCATCCCGTTGGTTGGGGTAGGCACGCGCGACGCCTACCTAGCCATCCGCTCCGATGACCAGTTGGAAAATCGCTTCGAGCCGATGATGCTGCCGGTATGGGAGGCCAACGACGATTGCTGCTCACTGCTGGCCAGCTTCGCCGCTTCGCTCCCGCTGCGCCGGCCTTCCCCAATTGCCACGCTGGACATGGCTCGCTACCTGCTCACACGCAGCGAGGGCACCATAGGGGAACTGGCGCACTTGCTGATGGCGGCGGCCATCGTCGCCGTGGAGAGCGGCGAGGAAGCGATCAACCATCGCACACTCAGCATGGCCTGTTGAGTTGCATCTAAAATTGACCCACTTAGGGTAAAGATTTGCGTCGAAATTTGACCCACGTATGACACTGTTTCCCGTCTGGATATGGCGGGAGAAATCAAGGAGTGATAAACGTGGCGATATTGAGCGCAATTCGACGCTGGCATTTTCGCGATGGTGCGTCGATTCGGGAAATAGCCCGACGAAGCGGCCTGTCCAGGAACACCGTTCGCAAGTATTTGCAAAGCAAGGTGGTTGAACCGCAGTACCCAGCGCGAGACAGCGTTGGCAAGTTAAGTCCTTTTGAGCCCAAGTTAAGGCAGTGGCTCTCCACCGAGCACAAAAAGACAAAGAAGCTGCGCAGAAACCTGCGCAGCATGTACCGGGATTTGGTCGCTTTGGGCTTTACCGGGTCTTATGACCGAGTGTGTGCCTTTGCCCGACAGTGGAAAGATTCCGAACAGTTCAAGGCGCAAACCTCGGGCAAGGGTTGTTTCATCCCCTTGCGCTTTGCTTGTGGCGAAGCCTTCCAATTCGATTGGAGTGAGGACTTTGCCCGCATAGCGGGCAAACAGGTCAAACTTCAGATTGCCCAGTTTAAGTTGGCCCACAGCCGGGCCTTTGTGCTTCGGGCTTACTACCAGCAAAAACATGAAATGCTGTTTGATGCCCACTGGCATGCCTTTCAAATCTTCGGTGGCATTCCCAAGCGCGGCATCTACGACAACATGAAGACCGCTGTGGATTCGGTGGGGCGTGGCAAAGAGCGCAGGGTCAATCAGCGGTTCACTGCCATGGTCAGCCACTACCTGTTTGATGCGCAGTTCTGTAATCCAGCATCGGGTTGGGAGAAAGGCCAGATTGAGAAGAACGTGCAGGATTCCCGCCAACGCCTGTGGCAAGGGGCACCAGACTTTCAAAGCCTTGCTGATTTGAATGTGTGGCTTGAGCATCGCTGCAAAGCGCTGTGGTCTGAGCTGCGCCACCCCGAATTGGACCAAACCGTGCAAGAGGCCTTTGCCGATGAACAAGGCGAGTTGATGGCGCTACCCAATGCCTTTGATGCATTCGTGGAGCAAACCAAGCGAGTCACTTCAACCTGCCTTGTTCACCACGAGGGCAATCGCTACAGCGTTCCTGCCAGTTACGCCAACAGGGCCATCAGCCTTCGGATTTATGCAGACAAGCTGGTGATGGCTGCCGAAGGCCAACACATTGCCGAGCATCCAAGATTGTTTGGCAGTGGCCACGCTCGGCGTGGCCACACACAATACGACTGGCACCATTACTTGTCTGTGCTTCAGAAGAAACCTGGGGCGTTGCGCAATGGTGCGCCATTTGCTGAATTGCCACCCGCGTTCAAGAAGCTTCAATCCATCTTGCTGCAACGCCCCGGCGGTGACCGTGACATGGTGGAAATTCTGGCCCTTGTATTGCACCACGATGAAGGTGCGGTACTCAGTGCTGTGGAATTGGCATTGGAGTGTGGCAAGCCATCGAAGGAGCATGTGCTTAATCTGTTGGGACGTTTGACCGAAGAACCTCCACCCAAACCGATTCCAATTCCCAAGGGGTTAAGGCTGACATTGGAACCACAGGCCAACGTGAACCGCTATGACAGTTTAAGGAGAGCCCATGATGCAGCATGAAGGCCATGTGAGAATCCTCAAATCCTTGAAACTCTTTGGCATGGCACACGCCATTGAGGAGTTGGGCAATCAGAATTCACCAGCATTTAATCAAGCCTTGCCCATGCTGGACAGCTTGATTAAAGCTGAAGTGGCAGAGCGTGAAGTACGTTCGGTGAACTATCAATTGCGGGTGGCCAAGTTCCCCGTGTATCGGGACTTGGTGGGCTTTGACTTCAGTCAAAGCCTGGTTAATGAGGCCACGGTCAAACAATTGCACCGGTGCGACTTCATGGAACAAGCCCAGAACGTGGTGCTGATTGGTGGGCCAGGCACAGGCAAGACTCACCTGGCCACAGCCATTGGTACACAAGCAGTGATGCACTTGAACCGACGGGTGCGTTTCTTCTCCACCGTGGATTTGGTCAATGCACTGGAGCAAGAGAAATCATCTGGGCGTCAGGGACAAATCGCAAACCGTCTGTTGTATGCCGATTTGGTGATTCTGGATGAGCTGGGATATTTGCCTTTTAGCCAAACCGGTGGGGCACTGCTGTTTCACCTGCTCTCAAAGCTGTACGAAAAAACCAGCGTGATACTGACCACCAACTTGAGCTTCTCGGAATGGAGCCGAGTGTTTGGCGATGAAAAGATGACAACAGCGTTGTTGGACCGACTAACCCACCACTGCCACATCCTGGAAACCGGCAATGAAAGTTACCGCTTCAAACACAGTTCAACTCAGAATAAGCAGGAGGAAAAACAGACCCGCAAACTGAAAATCGAGACATAATTCTGACAACAAGGGGTGGGTCAAAATTCAATGCAAATCCCGGGTCAAATTTGGGTGCAAATCAACA
This sequence comes from Enterobacter sp. SECR19-1250, assembly GCF_013391025.1. NCBI lineage: Bacteria > Pseudomonadati > Pseudomonadota > Gammaproteobacteria > Enterobacterales > Enterobacteriaceae > Enterobacter > Enterobacter sp. SECR19-1250. The sequence goes on from NZ_JACASJ010000158.1 coordinate 7,899, forward strand.
GATATCGACAACCTCTCGCGCAACCAAGACATCGCGGTCGGACTGCAAGTGATCT
>NZ_JACASJ010000159.1:0-7834 GCF_013391025.1 Enterobacter sp. SECR19-1250
AACGTAGATCTCACCAATAAATAGCCGTCAATACGGCGCTCACTTAACGCTTACATACCAGCTGACGCCGCTGGACATTATTAATCAACTGAAAACCCAGAATGACCAGATAGCGGCAGGCCAGCTAGGCGGAACGCCGTCCGTGCCGGGCCAGCAATTGAACGCCTCGATCATTGCGCAAACCCGCCTGAAATCACCGGAAGAGTTTGGTCGCGTGACGCTGAAGGTGAACCAGGACGGCTCGATGGTGCACCTGAAGGATGTCGCACGCATTGAAATGGGCGGTGAAAACTACAATATGGTGACCAAAATCAACGGGCAGGCCGCAACCGGCCTGGGGATTAAGCTGGCGACCGGTGCAAATGCGCTGGATACGGCGGCGGCCATCAAGAGCAAGCTGGCGCAACTGCAGCAATTCTTCCCACAGGGTCTGAAGGTGGTTTATCCGTACGACACCACGCCGTTTGTGAAGATCTCTATTCACGAAGTGGTAAAAACCCTGTTTGAAGCGATCATCCTCGTCTTCCTGGTGATGTATCTGTTCCTGCAAAACCTGCGCGCGACACTTATCCCCACTATCGCGGTGCCGGTTGTTTTGCTGGGTACCTTCGCGGTGCTGGCGGCGTTCGGATTCTCCATCAATACCCTGACGATGTTCGGGATGGTACTGGCAATAGGCTTGCTGGTTGATGATGCCATCGTGGTCGTTGAGAACGTCGAACGCGTGATGGTAGAAGACAAACTGCCGCCGAAAGAGGCGACGCAGAAGTCGATGGAACAGATTCAGGGCGCACTGGTGGGTATAGCCATGGTGCTGTCGGCAGTCTTTATCCCGATGGCATTTTTCGGTGGCTCGACCGGGGCCATCTATCGCCAGTTTTCACTGACCATCGTTTCGGCAATGGCACTCTCCGTGTTGGTCGCCCTGATCCTGACCCCCGCGCTGTGCGCAACCCTGCTTAAACCGGTATCCGGCGATCACCACGAAAAGAAAGGCGGTTTCTTTAGCTGGTTTAATGCGCTTTTTGACCGCAGCGTGGAGCACTACAGCAACAGCGTGAGCGGCATTCTACGCAAGACCGGACGCTACCTGGTGGTGTACATCATCATTGTGGGTGGTATGGCGGTGCTGTTCCTGCGCTTGCCCACCTCCTTCCTGCCCGAAGAGGACCAGGGGGTATTTATGACGATGGTGCAACTTCCGGCCGGTGCGACCCAGACGCGTACGCAGCAGGTCCTCGATCAGGTCCAGAACTATTATCTGAAAAACGAGAAGGCCAATGTTGAATCTGTCTTTACCGTTAATGGCTTTAGTTTTAGCGGCCAGGGCCAGAACGCCGGTATTGCCTTCATCAGCCTGAAGCCCTGGGAAGCACGACCGGGGGCGGAAAATAGCGTTGAGGCGATTGTTGGCCGCGCGACAAAAGCCTTCAGTCAGATAAAAGATGGGCTCGTATTTCCGTTTAACCTGCCTGCGATTATCGAACTGGGAACCGCAACGGGCTTCGACTTCGAACTGATTGATCAGGCAAACCTGGGGCATACCTCGCTGACGCAGGCGCGGAATGAGCTTCTCGGAATGGTGAAAGCGCACCCTGACATGCTGGTGCGCGTGCGGCCAAATGGTCTGGAAGATACCCCGCAGTTTAAACTGGATGTCGACCAGGAGAAGGCTCAGGCGCTGGGCATCAGTCTTTCTGATGTCAACCAGACCATCTCAACGGCCCTGGGTGGAACTTATGTAAATGACTTTATCGATCATGGACGCGTGAAAAAGGTCTATGTCCAGGCTGATGCGCACTTCCGTATGCTGCCTGGTGACATCAGCAACCTGTATGTACGCAGCGCAAATGGTGAGATGGTACCTTTCTCCACCTTTAGCACCTCGCACTGGGTGTACGGTTCACCTCGCCTGGAGCGCTATAACGGGATGCCATCCATGGAGATCATCGGTGAGTCCGCCCCCGGTAAAAGTACCGGTGAGGCCATGGCGCTGATGGAAAGTCTTGCTGCAAAACTGCCTTCCGGCATCGGGTATGACTGGACAGGAATGTCTTATCAGGAGCGACTTTCCGGAAATCAGGCGCCTGCGTTGTACGCTATTTCACTGATTGTGGTGTTCCTGTGTCTGGCTGCTCTTTACGAAAGCTGGTCCATTCCCTTCTCAGTTATGCTGGTGGTTCCGCTGGGAGTCATAGGGGCGCTGGTTGCAGCAGCGTTACGTGGCTTGAACAATGACGTCTATTTCCAGGTGGGTTTGCTGACAACGATTGGTTTGTCGGCTAAAAACGCCATTCTGATCGTGGAGTTTGCCAAAGATCTGATGGAAAAAGAGGGTAATGGCATCATTGAAGCCACGCTGGAAGCATCGAGAATGCGCCTTCGACCGATCCTGATGACCTCGCTCGCCTTTATTCTTGGCGTCATGCCGCTGGTAATCAGCCATGGCGCCGGGAGCGGTGCGCAAAACGCGGTCGGGACAGGGGTAATGGGGGGCATGCTTTCCGCAACGCTTCTGGCTATCTTCTTCGTACCTGTTTTCTTTGTGGTCGTCCGGCGACGCTTTACGCGCCATAAAGAGTAATGAATACCTGAAAGGCACCTCTGGTGCCTTTTTATTTTAAGATAAACAGTGTATTAAGATCGCATTGTTAAAAAGAGTCAGTTTGCATTAAGTAAGAACGCCACGATGTTTACAAACAACATAATTTGAGATTATTCCTCGTGTAACGTGGGCTTATCCCGGTGGTAAAATAACCTCCAGTTCGTTAATAGCCCTCCTGGCTTTATAGCGGACGCGAAATAATACTGAGGTAACATCATGAAAAGATTCATTTCCGTTGCACTACTCGCTGCGCTGCTGGCTGGATGCGCGCACGACTCTCCATGTGTACCGGTATACGACGATCAGGGCCGACTGGTTCATACCAATACCTGTATGAAAGGTACCACTCAGGATAACTGGGAAACAGCAGGTGCTATCGCTGGTGGTGCTGCCGCGGTGGCGGGGTTGACGCTGGGTATTGTTGCCCTGACCCGATAACATCTGTTCAGAAAGCGCGGCTCTGGCCGCGCTTTTGCTTTGAATGAGTGCAGTAATATCAAATCAGTAAAAAAAAGACCCGTATTTATTCACACCATTAATTTTAGCCAGAAGCCTGTCACCTCTTTTTCACTTCCCCTTTTAAATTTTGTATTCAGTTTTAATGATTTTCACCCATTCATATTATTGAATACCCGGCCAATATTCACTCCGGAAACTATCTCTTCTTTTTCTCTGACCCTCCTTAAAAGTTTTGCTCCGATTTGTGGCACAGGTTGTAATTTCGCACCGTTTCGGGGCGCTCCTTTTATTTAAGCCTGTCTACACTCAGCATTAAGCGTTCACTTATCGCTTATTTCATCGAGCGCGAAACCTGGCATTACGTTTGCTATATAAACGTTGGCCAACGCCACAGATGGGTAAAAGTGTTTAAAACACCTAAATAACGATAAATTTAGCCACACAGGATGCATTATGAAAAAGACGATGATAGCCAGCCTGGCCGCTGCGGGTATGTTGTTTGCTGTTGCAGGTCAGGCCCATGCGGGCACAACGCTGGATGCCGTGAAAAAGAAAGGTTTTGTTCAGTGCGGTATCAGCGACGGTTTGCCTGGCTTCTCTTATGCCGATGCTAACGGCAAATTTACCGGTATCGATGTTGACGTCTGCCGGGGCGTCGCCGCTGCCGTTTTCGGTGATGACAGCAAAGTAAAATATACCCCACTGACGGCCAAAGAACGTTTCACCGCGCTGCAGTCCGGCGAAGTGGACATGCTCTCCCGTAATACCACCTGGACCTCCTCCCGTGATGCAGGCATGGGGATGTCATTCACCGGTGTCACCTATTATGACGGCATCGGTTTCCTGACCCACAATAAAGCGGGTCTGAAAAGCGCCAAAGAGCTGGACGGTGCGACCGTGTGTATTCAGGCCGGTACCGATACCGAGCTTAACGTCGCCGATTATTTCAAAGCGAATAATATGAAGTACACCCCGGTGACATTCGATCGCTCTGATGAATCAGCCAAAGCGCTGGAATCTGGCCGTTGCGATACGCTGGCGTCTGACCAGTCACAGCTCTACGCGCTGCGTATTAAGCTGAGTAACCCGGCAGAGTGGATCGTCCTGCCTGAAGTCATCTCTAAAGAGCCCCTTGGTCCCGTCGTTCGCCGTGGCGACGAAGACTGGTTCTCTATCGTTCGCTGGACCCTGTTCGCCATGTTAAATGCAGAAGAGATGGGCATCAGCTCGAAAAACGTCGATGAGAAAGCTGCCAAACCGTCTACCCCGGATATGGCACACCTGCTGGGCACAGAAGGCGATTTTGGCAAGGATCTGAAGCTGGATAACAAGTGGGCGTACCACATCATTAAACAGGTGGGCAACTACGCTGAGATCTTTGAGCGCAACGTGGGATCGGAAAGCCCGCTGAAGATCAAACGCGGCCAGAACAATCTCTGGAATAACGGCGGTATTCAGTACGCACCGCCAGTACGTTAAGTCTTTGCTGTAACGGGCACTGTGAACGCAGTGCCCACTCCAGAGTCATGGTTACCGAGGTTTCTTTATGTTCCATCGCCGCTCCCCCGTAAAAGGATCGCTATCCTTTTCTCATCCCGCGGTCCGCGCCTGGCTATTCCAGATTATTGCCATTCTTGCGGTTGTTCTTATCGCCATTTATTTAATTCATAACACGGTTACCAACCTGAATAATCGCGGTATTACCTCCGGCTTTGCTTTTCTGGATCGCAGTGCGGGTTTTGGCATTGTTCAGCATCTTATTGACTATCAGGAAGGCGATACCTACGGCCGCGTGTTCCTCGTCGGTTTACTCAATACACTGCTGGTCTCCGCGCTGTGTATTGTTTTCGCCTCCATACTGGGCTTTTTTATTGGCCTCGCTCGCCTGTCAGATAACTGGCTGCTGCGAAAGCTGTCCACCATTTACATTGAGACGTTCCGTAATATCCCGCCGCTGCTGCAGATTTTTTTCTGGTATTTCGCCGTACTGCGTAACCTTCCGGGCCCACGTCAGGCTGTCGATGCCTTCGATCTGTTTTTCCTGAGCAACCGTGGACTCTATATTCCTTCTCCTGAACTCGCAGAAGGGATATATGCTTTTATCGCCGCGATTATCATCGCGCTCGCCCTCTCTGCCGGGCTATTTCGCTATAACCGCAAACATCAGATCAAAACCGGGCAGCTTCGCAAGACATGGCCAATTGCGGCGCTTTTGATTATCGGTCTGCCGCTCCTGACACACTGGCTTTTTGGTGCCGCGTTACACTGGGATGTCCCACATTTGCGGGGCTTTAACTTCCAGGGCGGGATGGTGTTAATTCCTGAACTGGCGGCCCTGACCCTGGCCCTTTCCATTTATACGTCTGCGTTTATTGCCGAAATCATTCGGGCGGGGATCCAGGCAGTCCCGCATGGACAGCACGAGGCAGCACGCTCTCTGGGGTTACCTCATACGGTAACGCTTCGACAGGTCATTATTCCACAGGCGTTACGGGTCATCATTCCGCCCCTGACCAGCCAGTACCTCAATATTGTCAAAAACTCGTCGCTGGCAGCCGCAATTGGCTACCCGGATATGGTGTCACTGTTCGCCGGCACCGTGCTTAACCAGACAGGACAGGCCATTGAAACCATTGCCATCACTATGTCCGTCTATCTGATTATCAGCCTGGCGATCTCGTTGCTGATGAACCTGTATAACCGCCGTATCGCACTGGTCGAGCGCTAAGGAACTATGATGACAAAAGCGATACTGTCGCACTCTTCGCGTCCTGCCAACCCGACAGGTGGGCGTTTTATTCTCTGGGCGCGTAAGAATCTATTCTCCAGCTGGGGTAACAGTCTGCTGACAATAATTTGTCTGTGGCTGATGTGGGAGTTGATCCCGCCACTCATTAACTGGGCTTTCTTGCAGGCTAACTGGGTCGGTTCAACCCGGGCAGATTGTACAAAAGCTGGCGCTTGCTGGGTGTTTATCCACGAGCGTTTTGGTCAGTTCATGTATGGATTGTATCCGCACGAACAACGCTGGCGAATCAATCTGGCGCTGGTTATTGGGCTGCTCTCCATCGCCGTGATGTTCTGGAAAAGGCTGCCGCAACGCGGACGGTACATCGCCTGCTGGGCGGTGGTGTATCCGATTGTTGTGTGGGTGCTGTTGTACGGTGGTTTCCTGGGGCTGGAACGCGTGGAAACCCGACAGTGGGGCGGCTTAACGCTGACGCTGATTATTGCTTCTGTTGGGATCGCTGGCGCACTGCCGTGGGGCATTTTACTGGCGCTTGGCCGTCGCTCAAAAATGCCCGTTGTCCGTGTGCTCTCGGTTATTTTCATTGAGTTCTGGCGCGGTGTACCGCTTATTACCGTTCTTTTTATGTCTTCGGTCATGCTGCCATTATTTATGGCAGAAGGCACGACGATAGACAAACTGATCCGTGCCCTGGTGGGAGTCATTCTGTTCCAGTCAGCCTACGTTGCGGAAGTGGTGCGTGGCGGTCTGCAGGCATTGCCTAAAGGGCAGTATGAGGCTGCGGAATCACTGGCGCTCGGTTACTGGAAAACACAGGGGCTGGTGATACTTCCGCAGGCACTCAAGCTGGTTATCCCTGGGCTGGTGAACACGATCATCGCCCTCTTCAAAGATACCAGCCTCGTGATCATTATCGGATTGTTCGATCTCTTTAGCAGCGTGCAACAGGCAACGGTTGACCCTGTCTGGCTTGGCATGTCCACCGAAGGATATGTCTTTGCTGCTCTGATCTACTGGATCTTTTGTTTTAGCATGTCGCGCTATAGCCAGCATCTGGAAAAGCGCTTTAACACCGGGCGTACACCGCACTGAGGAAATTATGAGCCAAATAACTATGACACCCGCCGACGCGATGATTACGCTTGAAAACGTAAATAAATGGTACGGGCAATTTCACGTCCTGAAAGATATCAATCTTAAGGTCAAGCAGGGCGAACGCATTGTCCTTTGCGGCCCTTCCGGGTCCGGGAAATCGACAACCATTCGCTGCATCAATCACCTTGAGGAGCATCAACAGGGGCGTATTGTTGTTGATGGTATCGAACTGAATGAAGATATTCGCAACATCGAACGCGTGCGTCAGGAAGTCGGGATGGTGTTTCAGCACTTTAACCTGTTCCCCCATCTGACGGTGCTGCAGAACTGTACGCTTGCGCCGATTTGGGTGCGCAAAATGCCAAAAAAGGAAGCTGAAGCGTTAGCGATGCACTATCTGGAACGTGTACGTATTGCTGAACACGCCAATAAATTTCCAGGCCAGATATCGGGTGGCCAGCAGCAGCGTGTGGCTATCGCCCGTTCACTGTGCATGAAGCCCAAAATTATGCTTTTTGATGAGCCAACTTCAGCGCTGGATCCTGAAATGGTGAAAGAAGTTCTGGATACCATGATTGGGCTGGCGCAATCTGGAATGACTATGCTGTGCGTGACTCACGAAATGGGGTTCGCCAGGACCGTGGCTGACCGGGTGATCTTTATGGATCGCGGAGAGATTGTTGAACAGGCGCCACCGGATGAGTTCTTTGCGCATCCGAAGTCAGAACGCACGCAAGCATTCCTGTCACAGGTGATTCACTAGTCGTTTGTTATGCCGGGTGGCGGCTTCGCCGTACCCGGCCTACGCTGTGTGCCGTGTAGAAATGCAAAAAGGCCATCCTTTCGGATGGCCTTTTCACTTGTTTGATGTCTGGCAGTTCCCTACTCTCACATGGGGAGACCCCACACTACCATCGGCGCTACGG
>NZ_JACASJ010000016.1:0-65906 GCF_013391025.1 Enterobacter sp. SECR19-1250
CAACTTGTCGTCAAAATCGGTGTTGCAAAAACGGGAGTGACCATAGATTCCGTTTATATCGTGTACGTCAGTAAATGTAGCTTATGAATCAGTGACAAGGATTGGCGATTCCAGTGGTTTGCCGTAGAATGTCCGCCCTCATTACGAGTCACCAAGGTGGTTACACACAAACCCCGCTTCGGTCTGCTGCCCGGAGCGTCTATATGGGACAGCGCAAAAATTGAATACTCAATCCCGTTCACGTTCACCGCTGGTGCAACTGGAACGAATTCGTAAAAGTTTTGATGGTAAAGATGTCATTTCCGACCTCAATCTGACCATCAATGATGGTGAGTTCCTCACGCTGCTTGGCCCTTCTGGCTGCGGCAAGACAACCGTACTGCGCCTTATCGCCGGGCTGGAAAGCGTCGATAGCGGCCATATCCACCTTGAAAAGCAGGACATTACCCAGGTCCCCGCTGAAGATCGTCACGTTAACACCGTCTTTCAAAGCTATGCTTTGTTCCCGCACATGACCGTGTTTGAAAACGTTGCGTTTGGTCTGCGGATGCAAAAAACACCGGCCAGCGAGATCCCGCCGCGCGTGACCGAGGCGCTACGGATGGTACAGCTGGAGGAGTTTGCTCAACGCAAACCGCATCAGCTGTCTGGTGGCCAACAGCAACGTGTGGCCATCGCCCGTGCGGTGGTCAACAAACCGCGTCTGCTTCTGCTGGATGAGTCCCTCTCCGCGCTGGACTACAAACTGCGCAAGCAGATGCAGAACGAGCTTAAGGCCCTGCAGCGTAAGCTCGGCATCACCTTCGTCTTTGTGACGCATGACCAGGAAGAAGCGCTCACCATGTCCGACCGTATCGTGGTGATGCGTGATGGTAAAATCGAGCAGGACGGCACGCCGCGTGAAATCTACGAAGAGCCGAAAAATCTGTTTGTGGCCAGCTTCATTGGCGAGATCAATATCTTCAACGCCACGGTTATCGAGCGTCTGGATGAGCAGCGCGTTCGGGCGAATGTCGAAGGCCGCGAGTGCAATATCACCGTTAACTTTGCCGTTGAGAAGGGACAAAAGCTCAACGTGCTGTTACGCCCGGAAGATCTGCGCGTCGAGGAGATCCACGGCAATGCGCAAGCCGAAGGATTGATCGGCTATATCCGCGAGCGTAATTACAAGGGGATGACGCTGGAATCCGTTGTCGAACTGGAAAACGGTAAGATGGTGATGGTCAGCGAGTTCTTTAACGAGGACGACCCGGACTTTGATCATTCGCTCGATCAAAAAATGGTGATTAACTGGGTGGAAAGCTGGGAGGTTGTGCTGGCTGATGAAGAACACAAGTAAATTCCAGAATGTGGTGATTGCCACGATCGTCGGTTGGCTTGTGTTGTTTGTCTTTTTACCCAACCTGATGATCATCGCCACCAGCTTCCTGACCCGCGACGATGCCCACTTTGTGGCGCTGGTCTTTACGCTGGATAACTACTCACGTCTGCTCGATCCGCTCTACTTTGATGTGCTGCTGCACTCATTGAACATGGCGCTGATCGCCACCGTTGCCTGCCTGGTGCTGGGGTATCCCTTCGCGTGGTTCCTGGCGCGTCTGCCGCAAAAAATCCGCCCGCTGCTGCTCTTTTTACTGATTGTGCCGTTCTGGACCAACTCCTTAATTCGCATCTACGGGCTGAAAATTTTCCTCAGCACCAAAGGCTATCTGAACGAGTTTCTGCTGTGGCTGGGAGTGATTGATACGCCAATCCGCATTATGTTTACCCCGGGTGCGGTGATTATTGGTCTGGTCTATATCCTGCTGCCGTTTATGGTGATGCCGCTCTACTCCAGCATTGAGAAGTTGGATAAACCGCTGCTGGAAGCGGCCAAAGATCTGGGGGCGAATAAGCTGCAGACCTTTTTCCGCATTATCATTCCGCTGACGATGCCCGGCATTATCGCGGGCTGTCTGCTGGTGATGCTTCCGGCGATGGGCTTGTTCTACGTCTCTGACCTGATGGGCGGTGCGAAAAACCTGCTGATCGGAAACGTGATTAAGAGCCAGTTCCTTAACATTCGCGACTGGCCGTTCGGCTCCGCCACCAGCATTACGCTGACGGTGGTGATGGGTCTGATGCTGCTGGTTTACTGGCGCGCTTCACGGCTGCTGAATAAGAAGGTGGAACTCGAATGATCGGTCGACTGCTTCGCGGCGGTTTTATGACCGCCATTTACGCTTACCTGTATATTCCGATTATCATTTTGATCGTGAACTCGTTCAACAGTTCACGCTTCGGGATCAACTGGCAGGGCTTTACCACCCACTGGTACAGCCTGCTGATGAACAACGACAGCCTGCTACAGGCCGCGCAGCACTCATTAACCATGGCGATTTTTTCAGCAACGTTCGCCACGCTGATTGGTTCTTTCACCGCCGTGGCACTGTATCGCTACCGCTTTCGCGGTAAACCGTTCGTCAGCGGCATGCTGTTTGTGGTGATGATGTCACCGGATATCGTCATGGCGATTTCTCTGCTGGTACTGTTTATGCTGCTGGGTGTCCAGCTCGGCTTCTGGTCGCTGCTGTTTTCCCACATCACCTTCTGCCTGCCATTTGTGGTGGTGACGGTCTATGCACGCCTGAAAGGCTTTGATGTGCGTATGCTGGAGGCCGCAAAAGATCTTGGCGCCAGCGAGATGACCATTTTGCGCAAAATTATCCTGCCGCTGGCGATGCCCGCCGTCGCGGCCGGGTGGCTGCTCAGCTTCACTCTGTCGATGGATGACGTTGTGGTCTCCTCTTTCGTGACCGGGCCGAGCTATGAAATTCTGCCGTTGAAAATCTATTCGATGGTGAAAGTCGGCGTCTCGCCTGAGGTGAACGCGCTGGCGACCATACTGTTAGTGTTCTCGCTGGTACTGGTGATTGCCAGCCAGATTATTGCTCGTGATAAAACAAAATCTCAGGGGACAATGAAATGAAAAAAATGCTTGCCGCTGCGGCACTGGTGCTCGGAATGGGCGTCGCGCACGCTGATGACAGCAAAACGCTCTACTTCTATAACTGGACTGAGTATGTGCCGCCGGGTCTGCTGGAGCAGTTCACCAAAGAGACGGGCATTAAGGTCATCTACTCTACCTACGAGTCCAATGAAACCATGTACGCCAAGCTTAAAACGTACAAGGACGGCGCGTACGATCTGGTGGTGCCATCGACCTACTTCGTCGACAAGATGCGTAAAGAGGGCATGATCCAGAAGATCGACAAGTCGAAGCTGACCAACTTCAACAACCTCGATCCGCAGATGCTCAACAAACCGTTCGATCCGAACAACGACTACTCCATTCCGTACATCTGGGGTGCGACCGCCATCGGGGTTAACAGCGAAGCAATCGATCCTAAAACCGTCACCCAGTGGGCCGACCTGTGGAAGCCTGAATACAAAGGCAGCCTGCTGTTAACCGACGATGCCCGTGAAGTGTTCCAGGTGGCGCTGCGCAAGCTGGGTTACTCGGGCAACACAACGGACCCGAAAGAGATTGAAGCGGCCTATAACGAGCTGAAAAAACTGATGCCTAACGTGGCGGCGTTCAACTCCGATAACCCGGCGAATCCGTATATGGAAGGGGAAGTAAATCTCGGCATGGTGTGGAACGGCTCTGCATGGGTTGCGCGTCAGGCCGGTACGCCGCTGGAGGTCGTCTGGCCGAAAGAAGGCGGCATCTTCTGGATGGACAGCCTGGCTATTCCTGCGAATGCGAAAAACGTTGACGGTGCCCTGAAGCTCATTAACTTCCTGCTGCGCCCGGACGTGGCGAAGCAGGTTGCCGAGACTATTGGCTACCCAACGCCAAACCTGGCCGCCCGCAAGCTACTGAAGCCTAAAGTGGCGAATGATAAATCCCTCTACCCGGATGCCGACACCATCAGCAAAGGTGAATGGCAAAACGATGTCGGCGACGCGAGCCGTCTGTATGAAGAGTATTACCAGAAATTAAAAGCCGGCCGATAAGGGCCGCAGTCTGGCTCCTCACGTCGCCACGCCGTGAGGGGCCTTAACCCGCCGCATTTTCCCCCGCCCAGATCGTCGCCATTCTCATGGCATCGACAACGTCGTCATCCGACAGCCCAAGACCGTTCGCTATCCTGGCCGCCTCCTCCCACTCCTGCTGTTCATAGTGGCGGCACAGCGTCACCATATCGGCTAACACGCCTTCCTGATGACACAGGGCCTGGCTGACAGCCTGCGGCACCGCAATTTGCTTCATCAACTCCGCCATTGGCAATTCAAGCAAGGTATCAAGCAGAGAGAACAGGCCACACATAAACGCGTTTTCCGCGAGCCCCGGCGCAGGCATCTTCTCTGCAATCAGCTCACAGAATTTGCCCCGCATCATGCTCAGAGGATACAGCTCATCGACGGTGTCGTTGCCGGCACTGGCCAGCACCACCACCGCAACAAAGCGTCGCAGCTGATTTTCCCCCAGATACCTGAGGACTTCGCTGAGCGTTAACTTGCTAAAATTGCAGGCACCGACGTGTTTAAACGCCGTGTGTTTCATATAACGCATGATTTTATAGGACAAGGTGAGATCGGTTTTTATTAACGACTCGATGATCCGAAAATCAGGTTTATTCCGCCCCACTTCCATCTGCAGGCGGAAAATCGCCAGTTGATTTTGTGATAAGCGTTTATATTTAATCACTTCAGGGCGACAGAAAAAGTAACCCTGAAAAAGCGAAAAACCGGCATCACGATAGCGTTTGAATTCCTCTTTAGTCTCAACTTTTTCAGCGAGATACTTTATATGGTGAGTCAGGCTTTTACGTGTACGCAGGTAATCCTGAATTTGCGCTAAGGTATAATTTCTGACATCAAATTTAAGTACAGAAATATAGGGTAAAAAGCGATCCCATTCCGGCGCGAGGGTAAAATCATCAAGCGCAAAGCGATATCCGTGCGCATTCATCTCTTTCACGGCCTGCAATAACGCCTCGCCGGGAACGGCATCTTCAAGGATCTCAATGACCACGCTCTCCTTGTCCAGCGCTTCACCGCTGCGGTCGATGACCATTCTGGATGGAAAGTTGATAAACAAGGTCTGTGTCCCGGCGATACGCTGAGACGGTACAGATAAAAAATGGTCGGATATCATTCTGGATGTTGCATATTCTGCCGATACATCCGGAAAACGGTTTGCCATCCCATCCCTGAAAAGCAGTTCATAAGCTACCGTATTCATATCCGGGTTAAAAATGGGTTGTCTCGCAATAAATCCGTACATATCCCATCCTCCTTATCGACGTTATATTTATTAGCATCCTCTTTCTACACCACGATAACGAGCATTATTAAGCACTATTTTGAGTGAATGCACAAAATAATAGCATCCACACTAATTAACAGGGCTTATATTGTGGTTTAGTAAACATCATTAATGGTAATTTCAGCGGACGAGTTTATAAACAAAAAAGCACCCGCTTAACGGGTGCCTTTTCATACTGTCGCTATTACAGACCTTTGAGCAGCTTGTCGACGAACTCGGGTACGACCTCGCTTGCCAGCCCATAGTGCTTCTCTTCAAACTCGCTTCCCACCTGGCTGGGTTCGAGGTTCAGCTCTACGGTATGCGCACCGTGCAGACGCGCTTCGTGAACAAACCCCGCCGCCGGATAGACATGCCCAGAGGTACCGATGGCGATAAACACATCCGCCATGGCCAGCGCGCTGTAAATCTCATCCATCCCCAGCGGCATTTCACCAAACCAGACCACATGCGGACGCAGACGCGAAGGGAACTGGCAGCAGTGACATTTATCCTCAGGCAGCACGTCCTCTTTCCAGTCCAGCACCTGGCCGCTCCAGGCACAGCGCACCTTCAGTAGCTCGCCGTGCATGTGGATGATGTTTTTGTTGCCGGCTCGCTCGTGCAGGTTATCGATATTCTGCGTAACCAGCAGAAAACGGTCACCCAGCGCCTCCTCCAGCTTCGCCAGCGCCAGGTGCGCCGGATTAGGCGCTATTTCTGGCTGCTGAAGCTGACGACGGCGGGCATTGTAAAATGCCTGCACAAGATCCGGGTCACGGGCGAAGCCTTCTGGTGTCGCCACATCCTCAACACGGTGCTCTTCCCACAACCCGTCCGCAGCACGGAAGGTTCGAATACCGGACTCGGCAGAGATCCCCGCCCCGGTCAGCACCACCACTCTGGGTTTATCCATCGCTTCTGGCATCATTCTGTCTCTGAAAAAGATCCGCTGGCGCAAGCGCTCACGTAAGCGGCGTTTATTTTTGCGAAAACGGCTGAGTCGACCCTGGCGACGCGACAGCATAGTAACCTCGTAAACTAGTCGGTGAGATGAAGGAATGCGGCTCCGCGCATGCCTCCTGCGTCCCCGTGTCGCGCACGTTCAATACGCGGCACGCGGGCGACTGGCAATAAATGTCGGGGCAGACGCCCGGACAGGTGTTCCGTTATCGCGGTAAAGTTTGATAACCCGCCCCCAATCACCAGCAGATCCGGATCGACGATGGTGAGGATATTTCCCAGACACACCGCCAGCAGATCGAGATAACGTTCAACGTGCTCTCGCGCCTGCGCATCGCCTTGCTCCCACAGGGTAATGATTTGAGGGGCTTCGAGTTTCTGATGATAGAAGTGTTCGTAAAGCCATGCAAACCCACGACCTGACAGGTAGTTCTCAATACAGCCATGCTGACCACAGCCGCAGCGGGTAAGCGGGAAATCGCGTCCCACGACCTCAAGCGCATCTACCGGTAAACGGATATGACCAAACTCTCCCGTGATATAGCTGCGCCCGGTGATCGGTTTGCCATTAATAACAATTCCCCCGCCAACGCCGGTGCCAAGGATCAACCCCATCACCAGCGGATAGTGACGGAATTCATCATCCCAGGCTTCAGAGAGCGCAAAGCAGTTGGCATCGTTATCTAAACGCACGTCGCGTTCAAGGAGAGCAGAGAGATCGGCGCGCAGCGGTTTGCCGCTGGCAGCAGGTACGTTGGCGGCATACAGCGTGCCGTCGTCGGTTTCAGGCATGCCTGGAATACCGATGCCGACGCTGCCTTTCACGCCAAAGCGTTCATCCGCTTGCGCCACCAGCGCGGCAATGGCGGTTAAAAATTCATCGTAGCTTTCGCGCGGCGTGGGAACGCGGGTTTCCCACTGCAGTTTGAGATCGTTATCAAACGCGCCGAGCGCAATTTTAGTGCCGCCAATATCAAATCCGTAATACATAACGCATTCCTCTTTTAACCTGGCGGCCCGTAAGCCGCTAGATCATGACGTAATTACTGGCCACTTAATACCCTCGCCGGATCAATTCGGCTTGCGCGACGCGCCGGATACCAGCTTGCCAGCAGACTCAGTAAAAGTGCTGTAACCAGCACATAAATAACGTCCAGCCAGTGCAATTCAGACGGCAGGAAGTCAATAAAATAGATATCACCCGACAGGAACTGGTGGCCGATCAGCTTCTCAATTCCGTTGATGATTGGCGTGAGCTGTAACGACACCACGACGCCAATCACCACCCCGCACAGGCTGCCGAACAGCCCCGCCAGCAGACCATACCAGACAAAGATGGCGCGAATAAGACCGTCCTTTGCCCCAAGGGTACGCAGAACCGCGATGTCGCCACTCTTGTCTTTGACCGCCATAACCAGCGTCGAGACGATATTAAAGCACGCCACACCAATCACCAGCACCATCGCCAGATACATGATGGCGCGGATCATCTGGATATCACGATACATATACCCGTAAGTGCCGATCCAGCTTTTGATGTAGACATAGTTATTGGTCACGCTGCCCGCATCACGCACCAGTTTATTGGCATTGAAGACGTCATTGACCTTAATGGCGATGCCCGTCACGCTGTCGCCCATGTCCAGATACTGACGTGCGTCTTCCAGCGGTACCATTGCAAAGCTGTGATCGAGTTGACCGCTCAGTTGCAGGATCCCGGTGACGTGCAGACGCACGCGCTTAGGCTGCTGCAATTTATGGTCAGCGCTGGCGTTTGGGATCATGATCGACACCCAGTCGCCCTGCTTCACTTTCAGCGCGTCGGCCACACCTTTGCCCATGATGATCTGTTGCTCACCGGCCTTAAAGTTTGCCCACGCGCCGTTCTGCACATACTTCGGCAGCGCGCTCAGACGCGCCTCCTGCGCCGGGTTCACCCCTTTCACCTGGATGGCGCGCAGGTTAACACCGCTTTCCACCAGCCCTGTAAAGTTGATGTAAGGTGCAGCGGCGGCAATGCCCGGCACGTTTTCCACTTTGCTGAGGGCATCACGCCAGTTGTTCCACGGCTGATTAACCGGTTCAATTTCGCCGTGCGGCACAACGGCCAGAATACGGTTATTCAGCTCACGCTCAAAACCGTTCATGGCGCTTAATCCCACAATCAATACCGCCACGCCGAGCGCAATACCGATGGTGGAGATCACCGAGATAAGGGAGACCATCCCGCCGCGACGACGGCCGCGGCTGAAGCGTAGCCCGATGAGTAACGATAACGGTGAGGCCATTACTCCGCTCCCATCAGAGTCAGTTCAGCGTTCAGATGACCGTCACGCATCTCAAGCTGGCGTCCCATCCGTTTTGCCAGCTGCAAATCGTGGGTCACCACCAGAAACGCCGTCCCCTGTGAGGCATTCAGCTCACCCAGAAGCTGGAAAATACTGTCAGCATTGCGCGCATCCAGGTTGCCGGTTGGTTCATCCGCCAGCACCAGACGCGGGTTGTTCACCAGCGCACGGGCAATTGCCACACGCTGACGCTCGCCACCGGACAGCTCAGACGGACGGTGGTCACCGCGATGCCCCAGGCCTACGGCTTTCAGCATGTCGCTGGCACGGGCATTAATTTCTGCCGGTTTCTTTTTACCAATCAGCAAAGGCATCGCCACGTTTTCCAGCGCCGTGAAATCCGGCAGCAGATGGTGGAACTGGTAGATAAAGCCCAGCTCACGGTTACGCAGCTCCGCTTTTGCCGCAGAAGACATTTTGCTCATCGGCTGGCCTGAGAAAATTACGTCGCCACTGGTCGGCGTATCCAACCCGCCCAGCAGGTGTAATAAGGTACTTTTGCCGGAACCGGAGCTGCCGACAATCGCCATCATCTCGCCTTCGCCCACGCTGAAGCTCACATTGTGCAGCACATCAGTCTGTACAGAGCCTTCCTGATAGCGTTTGGACAGGTTGTCGCATTGCAACAGGATCTTATTCATAACGTAAAGCCTCAGCGGGTTGAGTGGCGGCAGCGCGCCAGGAAGGATAGAGCGTAGAAAGCAGCGCAATGGCCATCGCGGCCAGCGCAATACCGACCACCTGCAACGGTTCGATAGCAACCGGCAGCGCCGCGCCATCAAGCAGCGCGCCGATGATCGGCATTAAGTTATTCAACTGACTGGCCAGCAGCGCCCCGAGAACGGCCCCGAGTAACGCGCCAATGATCCCGGCGCTGGCCCCCTGCACCATAAAGACGGCCATAATCTGGCGCGGCGTCAGCCCCTGGGTTTGCAGGATGGCAACTTCGCCCTGCTTTTCCATTACCATCAGACCAAGCGAGGTGATGATGTTAAACGCCGCGACCGCGACGATCAGGCTCAGCAGCAGGCCCATCATATTTTTTTCCATACGCACGGCCTGGAACAGTTCGCCTTTACGCTCGCGCCAGTCCTGCCATTTTGTGCCTTCCGGCAAGGTTTGCTGGCTGAGGGTATCGACCTTCAGCGGTGCGTCGAGCCACAGACGCCAGCCGGTAATGTTGCCCACCGGATAACGCATCAGACGCGAAGCATCCTGGATATTCATGAGCATCTGGTAGCCGTCAACTTCGCTGTTGGCGGCAAACGTGCCAATAACCGTGAACAGACGCTGGCTGGGCAAACGTCCCATCGGCGTAAACTGGCTGGCAGACGGCACCATCACGCGCAGCTGGTCGCCACGGTTCACGCCAAGCTGCCCGGCAAGCTGTTCGCCGAGGATGACGTTGTATTTGCCCGCTTCCAGATCGCTTTGCTTCACGTTGACCAGATACGGCGTGAGCGGATCTTTTTGCGCCGGGTCAATCCCCAGCATGACACCCACCGCCACGCTGCGGGCGCTTTGCAGTACGACATCACCCGTTGTCACCGGCGCAACGCGCGTGACACCCTGTAACTTCGCCGCACTTTCCGGCAGTTGTTGCGGGTTAACGGAACCGCTGGTTGAAGAGAGAATGGCCTGCGGCATCAGCCCCAGGATGTTGTTTTGCAGCTCGCGCTCAAAGCCGTTCATGACGGAAAGCACCGTCACCAGAGCCATCACGCCAAGCGTAATGCCAATAGTCGAAAGCCAGGAGACAAAGCGACCGAAACGGTCCGCGGCGCGCCCACGCATGTAGCGTAAGCCTATGAAGAGTGCGACAGGTTGATACATGAAGTCCGTCTGTTTGCTGATAGCAGACCCACGAGTATATAAGCGAATCCGTTAAGCGTAAATGACTGAAACCGTAAGCTTTGGTAATCATTTTTCTGAAAAATTAAGATAAATCAGAATGCTACTCTTCGAATTATCGCGCCACACCCTCCACCTTTTCCGAAAAACTTCCTGATACAGACTGTTTCCCGTTACATCCCGGCTGCGTTTACCAACAATTGTTCGTTCGTTTATGGCAATAAGGTAGTTGCGAACAATGAAGCAAAAAGCATTATGGATTAACCAGATAAAGGGGCTGTGTATCTGCCTGGTGGTGATCTATCATTCGGTTATCACATTTTATCCCCATCTGACGGGGCTACAACATCCGTTGTCCGGTCTTCTCGCCAAATGCTGGGTCTATTTTAACCTTTATCTCGCGCCCTTCCGTATGCCGGTATTTTTCTTCATATCCGGTTATCTGATCCGTCGTTATATTGACGAGGTGAACTGGCGCACCAGTTTTGACAAACGGATCTGGAGCATTGTCTGGGTCCTTGCGCTGTGGGGCGTATTGCAATGGCAGGCGCTGAGCCACCTCAATGCCTGGCTGGCACCTGAACGTGAACTGGCCACCTCCTCGAACGCCGCGTATGCCGATTCACTTTCCGGGTTTGCGTGGGGGATGCTCACTGCCAGCACCAGCCTGTGGTATCTGTACGCCCTGGTGGTCTATTTCACGCTATGTAAACTGCTTAGCCGCTGGAAGCTGCCCGTACTGGGGCTGCTGGCACTGGCCAGCATCACGATCAATTTTCTGCCGCTGCCGTGGTGGGGAATGAACAGCGTGGTACGCAATATGATCTACTACAGCCTTGGCGCGTGGTATGGCGCAGAGCTGATGGCCTGGATGAAGGGGCTGAACCTGCGTCGCACCTGGCTGGCGCTGGCCGCTTTTGCTGCGGTCTCCGTGGTACTGTGGTTTGCTAACGTTCTGCTGCTGCTTTCCCTGCTGTCGATCGTGCTGATCATGAAGCTTTTCTATAGCCTCGAGCAGCGTTATGCCGTTCATCCCAGCAACCTGCTTAACGTTATCGGCTCAAACACCATCGCTATCTACACCACGCACCGCATCCTGATAGAGGCCTTCAGCCTGTTCCTGATCGGTGAGATGAATGCTGCCTACTGGCCGGTCTGGGCCGAGCTTGCCTTGATCCTGGTCTACCCATTTGCCAGCCTGCTGATCTGCACCCTCGCCGGACTTGGCGTACGCAAAATATCGACGGCACTGTTTGGCGATCTGTTCTTCTCTCCCCCTTCCGCGAGCGCACTGTCTCCGGCAACCCGATAATACCGCCCTCGCCCCCGTCCGGGGGCGAATCTTCCCGCGTTGCAGTTCAGATTTGCTTATGCAAAACGATCGAGGATAATAAAGACATTGCGTATCAGTGATATGCCCCAATACTGTTGGTATATCCACAAGAGACTCTGACATAGCCATGCCTGAACACTATCGTTATTCCCTGCCTGTTAAAGCGGGCGACCAGCGCCAGCTGGGCGAACTCACTGGCGCTGCGTGCGCCACGCTGGTGGCAGAAATCGCTGAGCGACATCCTGGTCCGGTGGTGCTGGTCGCCCCGGATATGCAAAATGCGCTGCGACTGCATGATGAAATTCGCCAGTTCACCGATAACCTGGTCTTCAGTCTGGCCGACTGGGAAACGCTGCCGTATGACAGCTTCTCCCCGCATCAGGAGATCATCTCCTCGCGCCTGTCGACCCTCTATCAGTTACCGACCATGCAGCGCGGCGTGCTGATCGTTCCGGTCAACACCCTGATGCAGCGCGTCTGTCCTCACAGCTATTTGCACGGCCATGAGCTGGTGATGAAAAAAGGTCAGCGCCTGTCCCGGGACGATCTGCGCGCGCAACTGGACAGCGCCGGATACCGTCATGTCGATCAGGTTATGGAGCACGGGGAATACGCCACGCGCGGTGCGTTGCTCGACCTGTACCCGATGGGCAGCGACCAGCCGTATCGACTGGACTTCTTCGACGATGAGATCGACAGCCTGCGCGTATTCGACGCCGACACGCAGCGCACGCTGGAAGAAGTGGAAGCCATCAATTTATTACCCGCCCATGAATTCCCGACGGACAAAACCGCTATCGAGCTGTTCCGCAGCCAGTGGCGCGACAAGTTCGACGTTAAGCGCGACGCTGAGCATATCTATCAGCAGGTCAGCAAAGGTACGCTTCCTGCCGGGATCGAATACTGGCAGCCGCTGTTCTTTAACGAGCCATTGCCCGCTCTGTTCAGCTACTTCCCGGCGAACACGTTGATTGTCAACACCGGTGATATCGACGCCAGCGCCAGCCGCTTTGAGAGCGAAACCCGCGCGCGCTTTGAAAACCGGGGCGTAGACCCGATGCGTCCGCTGCTGCCACCTGAAGCGCTGTGGCTGCGCACCGACGAGCTCAACGCCGAACTCAAGCGCTGGCCTCGCGTACAATTGAAAACCGATACGCTTGCCGATAAAGCTGCCAACACCAATCTTGCATTCCAGAAGCTGCCAGATTTAGCCGTTCAGGCACAGCAGAAATCCCCGCTGGAGAGTCTGCGCAAGTTCCTCGACGCCTTTACTGGCCCGGTTGTCTTCTCCGTTGAGAGTGAAGGCCGCCGTGAAGCGCTGGGCGAACTGCTGGGGCGGATTAAAGTTGCTCCGAAACGCATTTTGCGCCTGAGCGAAGCCACGGGGACGGGGCGTTATCTGATGATCGGTGCCGCCGAGCACGGGTTTATCGATACCCTCAACAACGTGGCATTAATCTGTGAAAGCGACCTGCTGGGTGAACGTGTTGCGCGTCGCCGTCAGGACAGCCGTCGCACCATTAACCCGGATACGCTGATCCGCAACCTGGCGGAACTCCATCCGGGCCAGCCGATTGTGCACCTTGAACATGGCGTGGGTCGTTATCAGGGGATGACGACGCTGGAAGCCGGTGGCATCAAAGGTGAATACCTGATGCTGACCTACGCCAACGACGCCAAACTCTACGTGCCGGTCTCATCCCTGCATCTGATCAGCCGCTACGCCGGGGGTGCAGAAGAGAATGCACCATTGCATAAACTGGGCGGCGACGCCTGGGCACGCGCCCGGCAGAAAGCGGCGGAAAAAGTGCGAGATGTGGCGGCCGAGCTGCTGGATATCTATGCCCAGCGTGCGGCCAAAGAGGGCTTTGCCTTTAAGCATGATAAAGAGCAGTACCAGCTGTTCTGCGACAGCTTCCCGTTTGAAACCACGCCGGACCAGGCTCAGGCCATCAATGCCGTGTTAAGCGACATGTGTCAGCCGCTGGCAATGGACAGGCTGGTCTGTGGCGATGTCGGCTTCGGGAAAACCGAAGTAGCCATGCGCGCGGCGTTCCTCGCCGTCGAGAATAACAAGCAGGTGGCGGTACTGGTGCCCACCACCCTGCTCGCTCAGCAGCACTTCGATAACTTCCGCGACCGCTTTGCCAACTGGCCGGTACGCATCGAGATGCTGTCACGTTTTCGCAGTACCAAAGAGCAAACGCAAATCCTGGAGCAGGCCAGCGAGGGTAAGATCGATATTCTGATCGGCACCCACAAACTGCTGCAGAGCGACGTGAAGTGGAAAGATCTGGGGCTGTTGATTGTTGATGAAGAGCACCGTTTCGGGGTACGCCATAAAGAGCGTATTAAAGCGATGCGTGCCGACGTCGATATCCTGACCCTGACCGCAACGCCGATCCCGCGAACCCTGAACATGGCGATGAGCGGCATGCGCGATCTGTCAATTATCGCCACGCCGCCGGCGCGTCGTCTGGCCGTGAAAACCTTTGTGCGCGAATACGACAATCTGGTGGTGCGCGAGGCCATTCTGCGTGAGGTGCTGCGCGGCGGTCAGGTCTATTACCTCTACAACGACGTGGAAAATATCCAGAAAGCGGCAGACCGGCTGGCAGAGCTGGTGCCGGAAGCGCGTATTGCCATCGGTCACGGGCAAATGCGCGAACGCGAACTGGAACGGGTGATGAACGACTTCCACCACCAGCGCTTTAACGTGCTGGTGTGTACGACCATCATTGAGACCGGGATCGATATCCCGACGGCCAACACCATCATTATTGAACGCGCGGATCATTTCGGTCTGGCGCAGCTTCATCAGCTGCGTGGCCGCGTCGGGCGTTCGCACCATCAGGCCTATGCCTGGCTGCTGACGCCGCATCCAAAAGCGATGACCACCGATGCGCAAAAACGTCTGGAAGCGATCGCCTCGCTGGAAGATCTGGGCGCTGGCTTTGCACTGGCGACGCACGACCTGGAGATCCGCGGTGCGGGTGAGCTGTTGGGTGAAGATCAAAGTGGCTCGATGGAAACCATCGGTTTCTCGCTCTACATGGAGTTGCTGGAAAACGCGGTCGATGCCCTCAAGGCCGGACGCGAACCGTCGCTGGAAGATCTCACCAGCCAGCAAACCGAAGTTGAGTTACGCATGCCGTCTCTGCTGCCGGACGATTTCATTCCGGATGTGAACACCCGCCTGTCGTTCTACAAACGTATCGCCAGTGCGAAAAATGAGAACGAACTGGAAGAGATCAAAGTCGAGCTTATTGACCGCTTTGGCCTGCTCCCGGATGCCGCACGCAACTTGCTGGATATCGCGCGGCTGCGTCAGCAGGCGCAGAAGCTGGGCATCCGTAAGCTTGAGGGCAACGAGAAAGGCGGCGTGATTGAGTTTGCCGAGAAAAACCACGTTAACCCTACGTGGCTCATCGGTTTACTGCAAAAGCAGCCGCAGCATTTCCGCCTGGATGGGCCAACGCGTCTGAAATTTACGCAGGAGCTGACGGAGCGTAAAACCCGTATGGACTGGGTACGCAACTTTATGCGCCAGCTGGAAGAGAACGCGATCGCATAATCTGCTCTGCCCCCAGTTGCGCCATGCTACCGGGGGTAACAATTTACAAACTCTTTTCACTTCACCCGATCTTCCCGACAGACCCCTTCGCCATAATTATCACTAACCGTTAAAAAATAATCACCCTGTCATTTATATGGATTATAGTGATGATGACCTCTTCGCGTTTCACTCGCTGGATAACCGTGTTAGCGCTGGCCGCAACGGTTGCGGTTGCACTTCCCGCTCGCGCAAACACCTGGCCACTCCCGCCTGCAGGCAGTAAGGTGGTTGGGGAAAACCGTTTTCATGTGGTTGAAAACAATGGTGGATCGCTAGAGGCGATTGCCAAAAAATATAACGTCGGCTTTCTGGCCTTACTGCAGGCCAACCCCGGCGTTGACCCTTATGTCCCGCGCGCTGGCAGCGTGTTAACCATCCCGCTGCAGACGATTTTGCCGGATGCGCCGCGCGAGGGGATCGTGATAAACCTTGCCGAACTGCGTCTTTACTATTACCCGCCCGGTAAAAATGAGGTGACCGTATACCCTATTGGTATTGGCCAGTTGGGCGGCGACACGCTGACCCCGACGATGGTTACCACCGTATCAGACAAGCGTGCAAACCCAACCTGGACGCCAACGGCCAATATTCGTGCCCGCTATAAAGCGCAGGGGATCGATCTGCCCGCCGTTGTACCGGCCGGCCCGGATAACCCAATGGGCCACCATGCCATCCGCCTCGCGGCCTATGGCGGCGTGTACCTGTTACATGGAACGAACGCGGACTTTGGTATTGGCATGCGCGTCAGCTCCGGCTGTATTCGTCTGCGCGATGACGATATCAAAACGCTCTTCAACCTGGTCACGCCGGGCACCAAAGTGAACATCATTAATACCCCGATCAAGGTCTCTGAGGAGCCAGGCGGCGTGCGACTGGTTGAAATTCACCAGCCGTTATCGAAAAACATTAATGACGATCCGCAGACGCTGCCAATCAACCTGAATGCGGCGATGGTGAGTTTTAAAACCGATGCAAGGACGGATGGCATTGTGATGGAGCGGGCAATGGAAGCACGTTCGGGCATGCCGACTGACGTCACACGTCATCATGGTGTCGCCCAGCAGTCGATGTAAACCCAAACGCAAAAACGCCCTGCACATGCAGGGCGTTTTTTTAGCAGTGGCATAAATGAGGGTTTAGCCAGGCTTATTTGTAAATAACAGCGGTACCGTGAAGGGTGTTAGGACCGGTTACAGAGGTAATGCGGAACGATTTCGCACCCATCTCATCCGCTTTTTGCGCCAGCTGGTCTTCCAGTGAACCCAGGTTAGTCCCGGCGCTGGCAGAGATGGTCCCTACTTTATGCTGGTCAGCAGGCGTTGACTGGACTTCCACAGCAGCAAAGCTTGCGAAAGAGAGTGAGCTAAGAACAGCAGCGGCGATGAGGGTTTTTACGTTTTTCATGATTTTTACCTTTGGCAGATGAATTTTGAGGTCGTTAGCTATTTAGTTAACGATCGATAGGTAAATGATAGATGTGATCCAGCTCACACGTCAACATGTTTTTATAACGACCATTAAATTAATTTTAATTCCGTTGTTTTTCATACCCATATGATTAATTTATTTTTCAGAAAACAGCACTGGTGGTGAAATGCGTTTATTTTTATAATGGTTATTCAACAAACCAACAGAGGACCAACGGCAAATGACAACCGATGTCACGAGTTGTGCGAAGAAAAGCCGTGGCCGACCAAAAGTGTTCGACAGGGATGCAGCGCTTGATAAGGCCATGACTCTCTTCTGGCAACATGGGTATGAAGCGACTTCGCTTTCCGATCTGGTAGAAGCCACCGGAGCCAAAGCGCCGACGCTGTATGCGGAATTCACGAATAAAGAGGGGTTGTTCAGGGCGGTACTGGACCGATACATCTCTCGCTTCGCATCGCGATACGAAGCACAACTATTTTGTGAAGAGAAAACGGTTGAGCAGGCACTGCATGACTATTTCACCGCCATCGCCACCTGCTTCACCAGCAAAGAGACGCCCGCGGGCTGTTTTATGATTAACACCTCCGCGACGCTTGCGGCCTCCTCGAAAGAGATCGCCAACACGGTGAAATCGCGTCATGCCATGCAGGAGGAGACGCTCAGCACCTTCCTGGCCCAGCGCCAGCAGCGTGGTGAAATTCCGGCGCATTGCCGCCCTCAGGAATTAGCACAATACCTGAGCTGTATTTTACAGGGGATGTCGATTAGCGCCCGAGAAGGGGCGACGCTGGAAAAACTGCAGCATATCACCGAGACCACCCTGCGCCTGTGGCCCGAACTGCTTAAAATACAGGGCTAAAAAAAAGCTCCTCAGCCTGAGCGCTTGAGGAGCTAAGTTCAGAGAACATCTTTTTTTACGCTTTGTTATTCAGTACCAGCTGGCCATTTCCATCCAGCGGAATTTGTGTGCCGGGGTCTCTGTCCATACGGATTTTGCCCTGCTGGTCACCAATTTTGTACGTCACGTCATAACCCAGCATTTTTTCCGACTTGTCATAGACGGTTTTACAACGCTGCTGTGTCGTGGTGTACGTATCGTTATCCTGCATTGCGCCCTGCACCTGGTTACCGGCATAGCCGCCACCCAGCGCACCGACCACGGTCGCCACATCTTTACCACGGCCGCCACCAAACTGGTGACCAATCACCCCGCCTGCCACCGCGCCCAGCACAGAGCCGGCAAGACGGTTTTCATCCTGAACCGGACGACGATTGGTGACAGAGACGTTACGGCACTCCTGACGAGGCGTTTTAACTGTTTCTTTAATCGGGGTTGCAGAAACCACCTGCGCATACTGTGGGCCGCGATTCAGTACGTTGAGACTGGCAACGGCAGCCACACCTAACGCAGCAGCGACGCCAATCCCTATACCCGCCAACATTGATTTATTCACGGGACTTCCTCCTTTGTTGCTATTGGTAACAATTTTGCAATGCAGGCTACGCTTCGCCAATAAGACAAAGGCTCAAAAAAGTGGCTTTCAGGAGAGTAACAGGGCGTTTAGGAGAACTCTTAAGCACTCAATCTGTGATGAGCAGCATGATATGCTAAAAAATCCCTCCGGAGGGCCCGGAGGGAGAGAAAAATTAGTGCAGCTTCAGACGTGGACGGATCACGCGGTTGATTCGCCCTACCAGCATCATCAGCCCGGTTTTGAAGTAGCCGTGCAGCGCAATCTGGTGCATACGGTACAGGGAGATATAGACAAAGCGTGCGATGCGCCCTTCTACCATCATCGAGCCGCGCATCAGGTTCCCCATCAGGCTGCCTACGGTAGAGAAGTTCGACAGCGAAACCAGAGAGCCGTGGTCTTTGTAGACGTAGGCCTTCATTGGCTTGCCTTTGCGCTGTGCCAGAATATTGTGCAGCACCAGGCTTGCCATCTGATGCGCTGCCTGGGCGCGAGGAGGCACGAAACCGCCTTCAGGACGCGCGCATGACGCACAGTCACCAATCGCGAAAATCTCCGGATCGCGCGTGGTTTGCAGCGTCGGCTCGGTCACCAGCTGATTAATCCGGTTGGTTTCCAGCCCGCCTATGTCTTTCATGAAATCAGGTGCTTTGATACCCGCCGCCCAGACCATCAGATCCGCTTTGATGTACTCGCCATCTTTGGTGTGCAGGCCACCTTCGTCTGCGCTGGTCACCATCGTCTGGGTGAGAACACGTACGCCCAGTTTGGTCAGTTCGTTATGCGCCGCGCCAGAAATACGCGGAGGCAGCGCAGGCAGAATACGCTCACCTGCCTCAACCAGCGTTACGTTCAGCGCTTCATTGGTTAACCCTTTGTACCCGTAGCTGTGCAGCTGTTTTACCGCATTGTGCAGCTCAGCGGAGAGTTCAACGCCCGTTGCGCCACCGCCTACAATGGCGATATTCACCTTGCCATTCGCACCCATGTTATTGGTGTACTTCAGGAACAGGTTCAGCATTTCCTGGTGGAAACGGCGCGCCTGGTGCGGGTTATCCAGGAAAATGCAGTGCTCTTTCACACCCGGGGTGTTGAAATCGTTGGAGGTACTGCCCAGCGCCATGACCAGTGTGTCATAGGCAAGCTTGCGCTCCGGGACCAGCAACTCCCCTTTTTCGTCACGCAGCTCGGCCAGGGTAATGGTTTTGTTCTCACGGTTGATATCCACCACGGAACCCAGCTGGAACTGGAAATGGTGGTTACGTGCGTGCGCCAGATAGCTCAGCGCGTCCACGCCCTCATCCAGTGAACCGGTCGCCACTTCGTGCAGCAACGGTTTCCACAGGTGGCTGTGGTTACGATCCACCAGCGTGATTTTGGCTTTTTTGCCGCGACCCAGCTTCTTACCCAACTGTGTCGCCAGCTCCAGCCCGCCAGCACCACCGCCTACAATCACTATCTTTTTCAATGGCGTAGTCAACGTGACCCCCTCAAATTATTAACCAATTGTTAATTAAAAGTTATAAAAATAACCCTTAATTAACAACAGGTTACAGCACTGAAACCATTCAGGTGCATTGAGAATACCACGTCAGGCGCATTGGTCATACCAAAATTGATGTGCATCAAGTTTTGGTGGCTTAAAAGTAGACAATTCTGCAGAAAAAGAAAGCCCGGCACGCTTTCGCGGCCGGGCCTGGGAGATCTTATGCAGTATCTTAGCCCAGTGTTTTGAAGGCTTTGATGCGCTGCAGATGCGGGGAGATATTCTTGAACTTGTGGGTCTGTTCTTCGTCCCAGACAATTTCATAGTAGTGATGCAACAGCTCAGCCGCACGGTGGCTGTTGAGCGCCTCATCATTACGCGAAAGGATCACCAGACAGCGGTCGCGGTTCTTTTCACGGAAATTGCTGACGCACTTGGTGGCAATATCGACATACTCTTCTGGGCGGTCAATCTTGCCTTCCATGTTCTCGTTCGGGAACAGGTTAGGATTGAATACCACCTGGCGAATATCGCACAGGAACCCAATCCGCTCCGCCCAGTAGCCACCCAGCCCCACGCCGCAAATCAGCGGGCGATCGTCGATGTTGAGCTGCAGCATCTTGTCCACTTCTTTGAGCAGATGCTGCATGTCATGTTTCGGATGGCGCGTGCTGTAGCTGATCAGCCGTACATCCGGATCGATAAACTGCAGTTGCAGTACCTTCTCATGATTACCAGGACTGTTTGAGTCAAAACCGTGTAAATAGATGATCATCGTCTTCTCACCACGCTACGCCTTCCGGGAGGATTTACAGGCTGGCTTTATGTGCCTGCCAGCGCTCATTCAGTGCTTCAAGCCGGGCGTTAACCGCTTTCCAGCGTGCCGAATCCATCAGCTCCTGACGGCTAAATGAACCTTTATGATACAAATGTGTAACACGCTCTGCATTGATCGGCGACAGGTTATCCAGCACGCTGACTGCGCCTTTACGATTATTGCAGACGAGGATCATATCGCAACCTGCGTCGAGCGACGCCTGCCCACGCTCCGCGTAGCTGCCCATGATCGCCGCCCCTTCCATCGACAAATCGTCGGAGAAGATCACGCCGTTGAAACCGAGCTCCTGACGCAGCACGTTTTTTAACCAGTGCGGAGAACCGCTCGCCGGGCGCGGGTCGACGTCACTGTAAATCACATGCGCAGGCATAATGGCATCCAGCTTGTTATCGCTAATCAGCGAGCGGAACACCGACATATCTTTGGCACGAATTTCCGCCTCCGGGCGCGGATCACGCGGAGTCTCTTTATGCGAATCCGCCGTCACGGCGCCGTGCCCCGGGAAGTGTTTACCGGTGGTTTTCATTCCTGCATCGTGCATGCCGTCGATAAAGCGGGTGGCCATCTCCAGCGCAATACGGGGATCGCTATGGTAAGAGCGCTCGCCAATTGCCGCACTGATATGCCCTACGTCCAGCACCGGGGCAAAACTGATATCGATATCCATGGCAATCATCTCGCTGGCCATCAGCCAGCCGGCCTCCTGGGCCAGATTTCCGCCCTCTTCGGTGCCGAGCAGCGCCGCGAAAGACTGGGCCGCGGGCAGACGGGTGAAGCCCTCACGGAAACGCTGCACGCGCCCGCCTTCCTGATCGACGGCCACGACCAGATGATTACGCGACGCCGCGCGGATCTGGCGAACCAGCTCACGCAACTGCGCCGGATCGTGATAGTTGCGGGTAAACAGGATGAGCCCCCCCACCAGCGGGTGCGCCAGAATTTCACGCTCCTCCGCATCCAGTTCAAACCCTTCTACATCCAACATGACTGGACCCACAGCAACCTCTCTTATCCTTTAATGTGTAACTGGCGCCAGGCATCATCTGCCAGCGCCATAAATTGTTTCTCGCCGGACTGCTGAAAACGCATTTCAAACCAGCCCGCCATCAGCATGACGACCCAGGGTCGCCAGCGTCTGACCTGACGCGCCAGCTGTCCCGCGTCCAGATGCGCAATGCGGGCGTAATCGCCGATCAGTCTTTGGCGCGCTGTATCATCTTCCACCCAGACGGCCGCCAGCTCCAGTGCCACATCCCCATCGCCGGCATACTCCCAGTCGATAAGCCTGATGCCGGTGGACGTATGTACAATATTTCCGGCATGAACATCCATGTGCAATGGCGACAGCCGAAGCGGCTGAGGCTCTCCCGCAGTGCGTAACCGTTTAAGCTGCGCAAGCCACCGTGGGGTACGTCTGTCCGGTGAGGCTCGCTGCCAGTATTGTTCCAGCAAAGGGAGCAGCGTGACTCGCCACCCCAGACACGGCTGATGGTGCAACTGACAGAGCGTCGTCGCAAGCGTTGCGCTGTCGGGCAGCGTATGCCGGATCTCCCCTGCCAGATACTCTACCGCCATCCAGCCCTGTCTGAAAAAGCGCGGGGCTGGCACGAGATCCGCCGGTAGACGCTTCAGGGCACGAAACTGACGGCGAAAATGGGAAACGGGGGCTAAGGGATCGTGGTGATGACGCAACACCAGACGCTGCTCGCCCTGTTCCAGAATGCAACTCGCGCCGCCAAGCCCGGAGTGGGCCTGCGGCGCGATAAGACGATACTGCGGAAAATAACGCGTGAGGATCGCTTCACGCGTGCAGTCAGAGTTGCGTAACCGCACCTTTACCTGACCAGATAATCTCGCCTGTCTGGACCAGCATCAGCTGCATCTGCAGGGCTGGCGTATTCACGTTACCGGTGGCATTAGAGTACAGCACATACTGCGCACCAACGTTACGGGCAATCCCCATCGCCTTACTGCGCGTACCGAGGCTGTCCTGTGGCGACAGACCAAGCTGCTGTTTGGCTACTGCCAGCTGCTGTGCGGAAACCAGCGTAAACTTGCCGTTATTGGCCAGTGCATTGCGCAGGGTTTCTGTCGCTTCCCCGGCATTGAGTGAACCGTTAGTCCGGTTATTTACGCTATCCACCAGCAGTACGCTGCCTGCCGTTACGCCCTGCGCCTGCAGCATTTTGCCCACCATCGGTTGCATCGCACCGTTCCAGTCATAATGACGCACGCGCGGCGTTGGCTGGGAGGTCTGGTCCGGATGTTCAATCGGGCCAGGCTGCGACGGGATCGTCGGTACAGACGGCACGGTTGGCTGCGGTTGCGTTGGCTGTGTCGGCTGCTCCGTACCCGGTTTTGCCTCGTCCACCGGCGCAGGCTGTTCGGTTCGCGTCACACATCCTGCAAGGAACAGTGCAAAAGCTGTCACGAGCGCATAACGGCTCATATTTTTAATCAAGGTTCACCTCTTACAGATAAAGATAAAGTCTCACCTTATGCGCACCCAGATAGTTGGCGCTACCATAGAGCGTTACCGACGATCCTGCCGGAATGGTCACGCTGCGCGGCGCTTCCAGCGGGTGCATTTCAAGACCCCGTACGTCATACCAGAAGAAACGGTAGTGCACCGTCACCGGTTCGTGTCTTTCGTTAAAGAGCGTAGAGGACGCAGAAGATTTAATTTCACTGATGGTCAACGTAGGTTGTTCTGCGGTGATGCCCGCGGCAAGTACCGAGGACTCCATCACCAGCGTCTGTTCATCACTGACGGGAATGGCCGGGCGCGTGCTGCACCCCACCATTACCAATGTCATTGCCAGCGCTGCAATACGCCCTTTTAACATGTCAAAGACCTTTATGTGACAGCATCGGTCCCAGAGGACGCCCACCCAGAAGATGCATATGAATATGATAAACTTCCTGACCACCATGGCGATTACAATTCATGATCAAACGGTAACCGTCTTCAGCAATCCCCTCCTGCTCGGCGATTTTCGCGGCTACCGTCAGCATACGGCCTAACGCCACTTCATGCTCGGCTTTTACGTCATTGACGGTGGGAATCAGAATATTTGGAATGATAAGGATATGAGTCGGAGCCTGAGGAGAAATATCTCTGAAAGCCGTCACCAGCTCATCCTGATAAACGATATCCGAAGGGATTTCGCGGCGGATAATTTTACTGAAAATGGTTTCTTCAGCCATGACCTGTTCCTTTGTAGTTTAATCTGGCGTGGTGCGTCCGCTATCAACACAATCTCTGCATGAGTGTGTGGCACAATGGAAGAGTATGAGCGACTTTCTCCTGTCCTTTCAACCTTCTCCCCGGATTTCTTTCCTGAAAGCGTTTCAGCTGACTGAAGAGTAACCGCTCCCGACGCTTCACCACCTGAAACATAATTTCATTTCCTTTTGACACATCTGTTTACAGTACTAATCACAATGCGTATATTTCGCATTTGCATTTTCATGCGCATTTTTAACATAGAAAACGACGTCAGCCCGTTCTCACGGGACTGTAGCACTCACCTTTCACCATTCAGTAAGGGTTTGATGATGTCTTTCATTTATCACACCAGGGATGGGCAACCGCAGCCAGCCGCCACGCCTTCGTTGCTGGCTGCCTGTATTGCTATGGCATTGATGCCAGCCGTCAGTTTCGCCGCCTCAGCGACCGAAGATACCGTGGTTGTCGAGGGCGGTTTTGATAACGCACAGGACCAGTCCAGCAGTCAGGATACGGACTACAGCGTTAAGACCACCACCACGGGGACGAAACTGTTACTGGTTCCCCGCGATATTCCGCAGTCCGTCAGCGTCATTAGCCAGCAGCGTATGGCAGATCAGAATCTGCAATCCCTCGGTCAGGTGTTAACTAACACCACCGGCGTCACCGCGCAGGTACAGGACAGCGACCGGACGGTATTTTACTCGCGCGGCTTCTTTGTCAGTAACTATGCGTATGATGATCTGCCAACCTCCATCAGCGAAGTATGGAACTTTGGCGACACCGCCGCCGATACCGCCATTTACGATCGTATTGAAGTGGTACGCGGCGCAACCGGCCTGATGTCCGGCACGGGAAATCCCGCCGCCTACGTCAACATGGTACGTAAGCATGCAGACAGCAATGAATTTAAAGGCAATGTCTCCGCCAGTTACGGTAGCTGGGACAAACAACGCTACGTGCTGGATCTGCAGGCTCCGCTGGTAGAGTCGGGTAATGTGCGCGGTCGTCTTATTACGGGTTATCAGGACAACGACAGTTTTGTTGATAACTACCACTACCGCAAAAAGTTCCTCTATGGCGTGGTCGATGCGGACGTGACTGACAGCACCACCCTGTCTGTGGGCTATGAATATCAGGAAAGCGATACCGATAACCCAACCTGGGGCGGCCTGCCAACCTGGTACAGCGATGGCAGCAAAACCCATTACAACCGCAGCCAGACCGTTGCACCAGACTGGGCTTATTCAGATAAAGACAACACCCGTATTTTCGCCAACTTCACCCAACGCTTCGACAACGGCTGGGAAGCCCACATCAACGGCATGCATGCCGACACCAACTTCGACAGCAAACTGATGTATATGTCCGGCTACCCGGATAAAGAGACCGGTGCGGGTATGGTCGGATATGGCGGCTGGAACCGCGGTGAACGTAAGCAGGATGCGGTGGATGCCTTCCTGCGCGGCGGTTTCGATCTTTTCGGTCGCCAGCATGAGATGATGTTTGGCGGTAGCTTCAGCCGCCAGCGTAACCACTATGACAACACCATGCCGGACGCGCTGTACGGCATGGTTGACGTGGGTAACTTCAAAAACTGGAACGGGAATATCGCCGATCCGCAGTGGACCCCCTGGAAGCTTTACAGTCAGGATGATATCCGCCAGTCTTCGGCCTATACCTCAGCCCGCTTCTCGCTTGCCGATCCGCTATCTCTGATCCTCGGTGCGCGTTATACCCATTACAACATTCGCTATAACCCGGCGGGCTCCCCGGACACCCGCCTGGAAAGCAGTAAGGATGATGTAACGCCATATGCGGGCCTTGTTTATGATATCAATGAAGACTGGTCAACCTACGTCAGTTATACCTCCAT
Organism: Enterobacter sp. SECR19-1250; assembly: GCF_013391025.1. Classification (NCBI taxonomy): domain Bacteria; kingdom Pseudomonadati; phylum Pseudomonadota; class Gammaproteobacteria; order Enterobacterales; family Enterobacteriaceae; genus Enterobacter; species Enterobacter sp. SECR19-1250. The sequence continues at coordinate 25,737 of NZ_JACASJ010000016.1, forward strand.
CTTCCAGCCTCAGGACAAACGTGACGCCAGCGGCCGCTACCTGGACCCGACAACGGGGAAAAGCTATGAAGCCGGGGTGAAAGCAGACTGGTTTAGTACGCGCCTGACCACCTCGCTCGCCCTCTTCCGCATTGAGCAGGATAATGTGGCGAATAATACCTACACCTACATGCCCAGCGGCGAGTCAATTTATGAATCTCTGGATGGGGTCGTCAGTAAAGGGATCGAGTTCGAGCTAAACGGCGCCCTGACCGATAACTGGCAGCTGACCTTCGGCGCAACCCGCTACATTGCTGAAGACAAGCGCGGCAACGCGGTAAGTTCCGATCAGCCTCGTACCACAATGAAACTCTTTACCCGTTATCAACTGCCCATGCTACCTGCACTGGCAGTGGGCGGGGGGGTGAACTGGCAGAATAAAGTCTGGAACGATGTAGATGGCGGCCCGGCAGGCCGATCACGGGCAGAACAAGGCAGCTACGCGCTGGTTAACCTGTTCAGCCGGTATCAGGTGACTAAAGATTTTGCTGTCCAGGCTAACATCAACAACCTGTTCGACAAAGAGTATTACGCCTACGTCGGCTCTTATGTGGTATATGGCGCGCCGCTGAACGTCTCTGTAAGCGCGTGCTACGACTTCTGAGTGTTCAGCCGCTACCCGGCATAACAAAACTGCAGGCATAAAAAAGGCAGCCATTCGGCTGCCTTAGTCTCCCCAGGTCACAGCTTAGCTGTTGCGGATGTATTCATCCATTTCGGTTTTCAGGTTATCGGATTTGGTACCGAAGATTGCCTGAACACCAGAACCTGCAACAACCACACCCGCTGCGCCCAGTTTTTTCAGACCCGGCTGGTCTACTTTCGCAACATCGGCAACGCTCACACGCAGACGAGTGATACACGCGTCCAGGTTAGTGATGTTCTCTTTACCGCCGAATGCTGCAACCAGTGCCGGAGCCATTTCGCTGGTCGCGCCTGCTTTGCTGTCTTCTGTTGCATCTTCACGACCTGGCGTTTTCAGGTCCAGTGCTTTGATCAGCACGCGGAAGATGGTGTAGTAAACAACGGCGTAGCACGCACCCACGATTGGGAACAGCCACAGTTTGCTGCTGTTACCGGACAGAACGATGAAGTCGATCAGGCCGTGTGAGAAGGACGTACCGTCACGCATACCCAGCAGGATACAGATTGGGAACGCCAGACCCGCCAGAATCGCGTGGATAACGTACAGGATCGGCGCAACGAACATGAAGGAGAACTCGATCGGCTCGGTGATACCGGTCAGGAACGAGGTCAGCGCTGCGGAGATCATGATACCGCCCACTTTTGCACGGTTCTCTGGTTTAGCAGAGTGCCAGATTGCAATTGCCGCGGCTGGCAGACCATACATTTTGAACAGGAAGCCACCAGACAGTTTACCTGCAGTTGGGTCACCCGCCATGTAACGTGGGATATCACCGTGGAACACCTGACCTGCTGCGTTGGTGAATTCACCAATCTGCATCTGGAATGGAACGTTCCAGATGTGGTGCAGACCAAATGGCACCAGGCAACGCTCGATGAAGCCGTAGATACCAAACGCCACAACCGGGTTCTGATAAGCAGCCCACTGAGAGAAGGTCTGGATTGCTGTACCGATTGGTGGCCAGATGAAGGACAGGATCACACCCGTGAAAATCGCTGCCAGACCAGAGATGATCGGAACGAAACGCTTACCCGCGAAGAAGCCCAGATACTCAGGCAGCTTGATGCGATAGAAGCGGTTAAACATGTACGCTGCAATCGCACCGGAGATGATACCGCCCAGAACACCGGTATCCGCCAGGTGTTTCGCTGCGATCTCTTCAGCAGGTAAATGCAGAACCAGCGGTGCAACCACAGCCATGGTTTTCACCATGATGCCGTAGGCAACCACAGAAGCCAGCGCAGAAACGCCGTCGTTATTGGTGAAGCCCAGAGCAACACCGATAGCGAAGATCAGCGGCATGTTAGCAAAGACAGAACCGCCTGCTTCGGCCATTACGTGGGACACTACGGCTGGCAGCCAGCTGAAGTTTGCAGAACCGACACCCAGCAGGATACCTGCGATAGGCAGTACGGATACTGGCAGCATCAGCGATTTACCGACCTTTTGCAGGTTAGCAAATGCATTCTTAAACATAATTGAGAGTGCTCCTGAGTATTTGTGCTTTTTTTACGCTTTCACGCATTGGCCCGGGGGGAGTACCGTGCCGTGGACAGGACATCTAAGCGCCCTTTATTTATTACACAGAGTAAAATAATTCCCTCTGAGTTTGTTTGACGGCTATCACGTTTCAGCTTAAGACGGTCGAAAAACTTTCAGTTATTTACAAAAAGCATTTTTGGATGTGTCTAAAAACACCATCACCGCCCCAAATGAGGCGGTGAACTTTACTCGTTTTAACTATTAATTACGAGCCTAAAAAAAACAGGTGTATCAAACAGATTGCAGGCGGGCGGGGTCAATATGGAACAGTGTAGAGAAGTTTTCCGTCGTGACGCGGGCCAGCTCTTCGATACTGACGCCCTTCAGAACGGCCATGTATTCAGCCACGTCTCTCGTCATTGCTGGCTGGTTTTCTTTACCGCGATGCGGTACCGGAGCCAGATAAGGAGAGTCTGTTTCCACCAGAATACGATCGAGCGGAACATAACGCGCAGCATCGCGAAGCTGCTCAGCGTTACGGAACGTCACGATCCCGGAAAACGAGATATAAAACCCTAAATCAAGCAGTTTTCCCGCCGTTTCTCTGTCTTCTGTGAAACAGTGTAGTACGCCACCGCAATCCGTCACGTTTTCTTCCCTGAGGATCGCCAGGGTATCGGCGCGGGCATCGCGGGTATGAACGATAACCGGTTTGTTAAGCTCACGGCCAATGCGAATGTGATGGCGGAAGGACTCCTGCTGACGCGCCATGGTCTCCGGCGTGTAGTAATAGTCCAGCCCGGTTTCCCCCATCGCTACCACGCCCTCTTCGGCCGCCAGACGACGTAACTCCTCGACGTCGTATGCTTCATCCTGATTGAGCGGATGCACGCCACAGGAAAAGACAACATTAGGGCGAACGCCCACCAGCTCACGCATGGTGCGATAGCCCGGCAGCGTGGTAGCCACCGCAAGGCAAAATTTCACATCGCGGGCGGCGGCTTTAGCCAGCACGTCGTCCACGTCTTTATGCAGGGATTGATAATCCAGGCCATCGAGATGGCAGTGTGAGTCGACTAAAAACATAATGTCTCTCTCAGAGATGGGAAACAGGCGGAGTAACGCCTGGTTGCAGGTAATGTTCGATACGCAGTAACTGGTCGGTCAGTACAAGCTCGCGATTAAGACCGGTTACCGTTAAAAGTTGTTCGCGGCTCTGGCAAGTGTCGTGCAGGATCGCACGCAACGTGGCGCCTGGCAGACGATTCGCCAGCGTGTTTACCAGTAGCCAGACATCGGGATTGGTCAGCAGCGTGGCCCCCTGCTGGATCTTGAGGGCATCCAGAAGCAAGGCAGCCAGCCAGTGCAGACGCTCGGCAGCCTGATCGCTGTTAAGTGCAGGCAGTACGCTCAACCAGTCACCGCTCTCCAGCGCAGAGGCAACGGCGCGGCAAAGCGCTTCTCGTTGCGACCAGACGTCCGCCTGCAGCAGAGCCAGCGCCGCGGCAGGTGCGCCGCTGCTGAGGCGCAATGCGGACAACGCGCTATCCTGTGACGTTGTCACCTCACGCTCCAGCCAGCTCAGCGCCCACGATTCCTGGGGAGTCGCAAGGTGATGAAGCCGACACCGACTGCGTAACGTCGCCAGTAATCGACCCGGATCGCGGCATGACAGGAAGAACCACGTTTTTTCCGGTGGCTCCTCCAGCGTTTTAAGCAGCGCATTTGCCGCCGCCTCGGTAAGCAACGCCGCGTCTTTCAGCCAGACGACTTTTGCGCCACCCAGTCGTGCGTGCTCGTATAATTTTTCACTGACTTCACGCACGGCATCGATACCGAGCGCACTTTTGCCCTTCTCAGGCTCCAGCGTGTAATAGTCAGGATGTGTGCCCGCCTGCATCAGCTGGCAGCCGCGGCATTTACCGCAGCTTTTGTGACCTTCTGGCTGCTGGCACATCAGAAAACGGGTGATGGCGTAGATCAACGCATCTTCACCCATGCCCGGCAATGCCTGAATCAGTAACGCATGATGCCCCCGTCCGGCCTGATAGCTGGCGATCAGCTGTTCAAAGTGCGGGCGCAACCATGGGTACCATTTCATGCCTGTTGCTCCTGTAGCCAGTGTTTGACAGTTTCCTCAATGGAACGGGTCACCTCTTCCAGGGACTGCGTCGCATCAATGGTGCGAATGGAACTGTCCTGACTGGCGAGTTCAAGATAACGCGCGCGGGTGCGATTAAAGAAGTCGAGCGACTCTTGCTCAATGCGATCCAGCTCGCCGCGCGCGCGCGCGCGCTTCAGGCCCACTTCCGGCGTTACATCCAGATACAGCGTCAGATCGGGGCGGAAATCCCCTAATACTGCATCACGCAACGTTGCCAGCATTGTCTGGTCAATTCCGCGTCCCCCACCCTGATAAGCCTGAGTCGACAGATCGTGACGGTCGCCAATGACCCACTTGCTAGCGGCCAGAGCCGGTTTGATGACCGTCTCTACCAACTGCACGCGAGCGGCATAGAACATCAGCACTTCGGCTTTGTCAGTGATAACTTCATCGCCCACGGATTTGATATCCAGCACCAGGCTGCGCAGCTTTTCAGCCAGCTGCGTACCGCCGGGTTCACGGGTAAACACCATGTCCGCAACGCCGAGCGTTTTCAGCGTTTCGATTACCACGTTGCGGGCTGTGGTTTTACCGGCTCCTTCGAGTCCCTCAATGACAATGTATTTACTGCGCATTTTTTTCCTTAAGTGCCTTCAGATAATCCTGAACGGAGCGATTATGGCTGGCAAGGTTGGTGTTAAAGGTATGCCCCCCTTTTCCATCAGCCACAAAGTAGAGATACGGTGTTTTTGCCGGATGCGCGGCCGCCTTAAGCGAGGCTTCGCTCGGCGTGGCAATCGGGCCTGGCGGCAGGCCGCTAATAACGTAGGTATTATACGCCGTCGGCGTCTCCAGATCTTTTCGTGAAATCTTGCCGCTGTAGCTCTCACCCATTCCGTAGATCACGGTAGGGTCAGTTTGCAGGCGCATGCCAATGCGCAGTCGGTTGATAAAGACCGACGCCACCTGGTCGCGCTCTGAAGCCACCGCGGTCTCTTTCTCAATAATTGAGGCCATGGTGACAAACTGGTTTTGATCTTTATACGGCAGGCCATCGGCGCGCCCTTCCCACGCAGATTCCACCGCCGCGACCATTTTTTTGTGCGCACGCTTCAGGATCGCCACATCGGTTGTTCCGGCTGTATACATCCAGGTGTCCGGCCAGAACCAGCCTTCAACCCACTCGGGATGTTCAAATTCAAGTACCGCGGCAACCGTCTGGTAACTGTCATCTTTTAGCGTGTGTTTAATATACGGCGCATCACGCAGCTGTTTGAGGTAATCGCTAAGGCGCATCCCTTCAACAAACCGCAGCGGGAACTGTGCTTCTTTGCCGCTTTCCAGCAACTGCAGCATCTCTCTGACGGTCATCCCGGGCGTGAAACGATAGGTGCCAGCTTTAAAATGAGACAGCTCAGGTTCCACACGCAATAACCACTGGAACACGCGTGGACGATTAATGATTTTATCGCCATAAAGCTGTTCACCGAGCGCCAGTCGCCCGGTTCCCGCTTTCAGGGTAAAGATCGTTTCGTCCTTAATCAGGATCTTACTGTCCGCCAACTGGCGAACTTTCCACATTCCCGCGCCGCCAGCGATACCCAGCGCAACGATTAGAAGGAGGACAAAGCGCAACATTTTCTTCATGACTATCTGGTTTGCTCACATATCGGGGCTAAAAAAGAGAACAGCTCGCGCGATGGCAAGCAAATTTGACCATAAGCGCGGACAGGTATGACCGGCATCAGCGCGTTGCAAATAACGATTTCATCTGCTGCCTGCAACGCCTCTTCGCGTGCGTTAACTTCGACAACGTGAAAGTCAGAGCGTGCCAGCTGCTGCAAACAAAACTGACGCATAATACCGTTGACTCCCGCCTGTTCCAGCGAAGGCGTGAAAACAGTCTTGCCCTGCCGCCAGAATAAATTAGCCGCACAGCATTCCGTAATGAACCCTTCGCTGTCAAGAACCAGCGCTTCATCGGCTGTCGTCTGCTCAAGATGAGTACGGATTAGCACCTGCTCAAGACGATTGAGATGTTTTATCCCGGCAAGCATGGGGTTTCTTCCCAGACGTACCGGGCTGAGCGTCAGGGTAACGCCCTCTTCACGCCAGCGCGGATACTGGGCAGGATACGCAGAAGCCGACAGGATCCGGGTGGGATGTTGGCAACTGGCACCGCTATAACCCCGTCCACCGCTGCCGCGGCTGATAATGACCTTGAGTACCCCACTGGGCTTTCCGGACGCAAGCTGGCGCATTTCCTGGCGCAACGTGTCCCATTGCGTAAAGGGGATCAGTAACGTTTTGCAGGCCGTTTGCAGACGACGTATATGCGCATCCAGCAGACACACGTCGCCATCCGCAATGCGCGCCGTGGTAAAGCAGCCATCACCAAACTGAGTCGCCCTGTCGCTTGCAGGCAGAGATTCTTGCTCAAGGCCATTGATTAAAAACATGGTGGCTCCTTATGCGTGGGCGTTTAGTCTGGCAGGATGTCGTGCAGCCGACAAGAAGATTAGCCTGAATAAAAAAGGCCCGACAAGCGGACCTTTTTTCACAGCCATAGGGTACGCAGACTCAGATCTTTTTGAAGATCAGAGAACCGTTAGTACCGCCAAAGCCGAAGGAGTTACACAGGGTGTACTCCATTCCACTCACCTGGCGCGCTTCGTGAGGAACGAAGTCCAGATCGCAACCTTCATCCGGGTTATCCAGGTTGATGGTTGGCGGAACAGCCTGGTCGCGCAGCGCAAGAATAGAGTAAATAGACTCTACAGCCCCCGCCGCACCCAACAGGTGACCGGTCATGGATTTTGTGGAACTGACCAGTACGCGGCTGGCAGATTCACCGAAGATAGACTTAACAGCCTGAGCTTCTGCTTTATCGCCCGCAGGGGTAGAGGTACCGTGTGCGTTAACGTAGCCGATTTGCGCTGGGGTAATACCCGCATCGCGAATCGCGTTTTCCATGGCCAGCGCGGCGCCCGCACCATTTTCTGGCGGTGACGTCATGTGATAGGCATCGCTGCTCATACCAAAGCCAACGACTTCAGCATAAATTTTCGCGCCACGTTTTTTCGCATGTTCGTACTCTTCCAGAACGAGCATACCTGCACCATCGCCCAGCACGAAACCGTCACGGTCTTTGTCCCAAGGACGGCTTGCCGCCTGAGGATTATCGTTGCGGGTAGACAGCGCGCGCGCAGCACCAAAGCCACCCACGCCAAGCGGGGTACTGGCTTTTTCAGCACCGCCCGCCACCATAGCATCTGCATCGCCGTACGCAATCATACGCGCGGCCTGGCCGATGTTATGCACGCCAGAGGTACATGCGGTCGCGATAGAAATGCTTGGCCCACGCAGACCGAACATGATGGTCAGGTGACCCGCCACCATATTAACAATCGTAGACGGAACGAAGAACGGGCTGATTTTACGCGGTCCGCCATTCATGAGAGATGAATGGTTTTCCTCGATCAGACCAAGACCGCCAATCCCGGAGCCAATAGCGGCACCGATACGGGTTGCGTTCTCTTCCGTAATTTCAAGGCCAGAATCCTGCATGGCCTGAACGCCAGCGACAATTCCATATTGAATGAAGGCATCCATCTTGCGCTGTTCTTTGCGCGAGATGATCTCTTCACAGTTAAAATCCTTTACTAAGCCAGCAAATTTCGTTGCATAGGCGCTAGTATCGAAATGGTCGATTAGGCTGATGCCGCTCTGACCGGCAAGGAGAGCTTTCCAGGTGGACTCTACGGTATTGCCGACAGGAGACAACATGCCAAGTCCGGTCACAACTACACGACGCTTAGACACGTTTGTCCTCCAGGGAGGGATAAAAAAAGAGATTCGTGGGACTAAAAAAGATAAAACTCAGGCGGTCGAATGACCGCCTGGAGATGTTCACTTACGCCTGGTGGCCGTTGATGTAATCAATGGCAGCCTGAACGGTGGTGATCTTCTCAGCTTCTTCGTCCGGAATCTCAGTATCAAACTCTTCTTCCAGAGCCATTACCAGCTCAACGGTGTCAAGAGAATCTGCGCCCAGGTCTTCAACGAAGGAAGCGGAGTTCACAACTTCTTCCTGCTTAACGCCCAGCTGTTCGCCGATAATTTTCTTAACGCGTTCTTCGATAGTGCTCATACTCTTAAATTTCCTATCAAAACTCGCTTTCGCGATGGTTTTCGTAGTGTATAAAATGTTGAAAAATTTGCAACTAAATCCCGGCAGGTCTTACCACGATTTTACGTTATTTTGAGGCCAATCCCCCCAATAACGCAAATATTTTCGATCGTGATTAAACCATATACATCCCGCCGTTGACGTGGAGGGTTTCACCAGTGATGTAACCCGCTTCGTCAGAGGCTAAAAATGCAACCGCGCTGGCAATTTCTTTAGGGTCGCCTAAGCGGCCCGCAGGAACAGCTGCCAGCGTACCCGCACGCTGCTCATCAGTCAGCGCACGCGTCATGTCCGTTTCAATAAAGCCCGGAGCAACAACGTTTACAGTAATCCCGCGGGACGCGACTTCACGCGCCAGCGACTTACTGAAACCAATCAGACCTGCTTTCGCCGCAGCGTAGTTAGCCTGACCAGCATTTCCCATGGTACCAACCACAGAACCGACAGTGATAATACGACCATGACGCTTTTTCATCATAGCGCGCATTACCGCTTTTGACAGACGGAATACAGATGACAGGTTGGTTTCGATAATATCGTTCCACTCGTCGTCTTTCATTCGCATCAACAGGTTATCGCGAGTGATCCCGGCATTATTGACCAGAATATCCACTTCGCCAAACTCTGCGCGAATATTTTCCAGAACAGATTCGATAGATGCAGGTTCGGTCACATTCAGTACCAGACCTTTACCGTTCGCACCCAGATAGTCGCTGATGGCCTTCGCGCCATTCTCGCTGGTTGCTGTACCAATCACTTTCGCGCCGCGCGCGGCCAGTGTTTCAGCAATTGCACGCCCGATACCGCGGCTTGCGCCAGTGACCAGGGCAATTTTTCCTTCAAAACTCATGGTATTCCTCTTTTATTGCGAGAGTGCCGCTTCAATGGCTTCCGGCTCGTTAATCGCCGAGGCAGTCAGGGTGTCAACAATACGTTTTGTCAAACCAGTCAGGACTTTCCCTGGGCCGACTTCGTACAGGTGCTCAACGCCCTGAGAGGCCATAAACTCAACGGTTTTGGTCCACTGTACCGGGCTATAAAGCTGGCGAACCAGCGCGTCACGGATAGCCTCCGGCGTGGTTTCACATTTCACATCGACGTTGTTCACAACGGAAATCGTCGGTGCGTTAAAGGTAATTTTTTCCAGTTCAACCGCCAGCTTGTCAGCAGCAGGTTTCATCAGCGCACAGTGGGACGGAACACTCACTGGCAGCGGCAGCGCACGTTTCGCGCCCGCGGCTTTACAGGCTGCACCTGCACGTTCAACCGCTTCTTTATGACCCGCGATAACCACCTGGCCTGGCGAGTTGAAGTTAACCGGTGAAACCACCTGACCTTCTGCTGATTCTTCACACGCTTTTGCGATGGAAGCATCGTCGAGACCGATAATAGCAGACATGCCGCCCGTGCCTTCTGGCACCGCTTCCTGCATGAATTTACCACGCAGTTCTACCAGGCGTACCGCGTCAGCAAAGGCGATCACACCGGCACAGACCAGTGCAGAGTATTCACCCAGGCTATGGCCCGCGAGCAGGGCTGGCGCTTTACCGCCCTTCTGCTGCCAGACGCGCCACAGCGCAACGGATGCGGTCAGCAGTGCTGGCTGAGTCTGCCAAGTTTTGTTCAGCTCTTCGGCCGGACCTTGTTGGGTCAGCGCCCATAAATCATAACCCAGCGCATCGGAAGCTTCACGGAAAGTCTCTTCGATTACCGGATAGTTTGCTGCCATTTCAGACAACATCCCAACGGTTTGAGAGCCCTGCCCCGGAAACACAAAAGCAAATTGCGTCATCTTTTAATCCTTATCCTAGAAACGAACCAGCGCGGAACCCCAGGTGAACCCGCCACCGAAGGCTTCAAGCAAGACCAACTGGCCCCGTTTGATTCGTCCGTCACGTACCGCTTCATCAAAGGCGCACGGTACTGACGCCGCAGAGGTATTGCCGTGGCGATCGAGCGTCACCACAACGTTATCCATCGACATGCCCAGCTTTTTCGCGGTTGCACTGATAATACGCAGGTTCGCCTGATGCGGCACCAGCCAGTCGAGTGCGGTGCGCTCAAGGCCATTCGCCTCCAGCGTTTCATCAACAATGTGGGCCAGTTCCGTCACCGCGACCTTAAACACTTCGTTACCTGCCATGGTCAGGTAGATAGAGCTGTCCGGATTCACACGGTCGGCATTAGGCAGCGTTAACAGTTCGCCATAGCTACCGTCAGCATGCAGATGCGTGGAGATGATGCCCGGCTCTTCAGACTGACCCAGCAGTACGGCACCCGCACCATCGCCAAAAATAATGATCGTTCCGCGATCGGTTGGATCGCAGGTACGCGCCAGCACGTCAGCACCGATCACCAGCGCATACTTCACCGCGCCGGATTTTACATACTGATCGGCAACGCTCAATGCATAGGTGAAACCTGCGCAGGCTGCGGCAACGTCAAACGCCGGGCAGCCTTTAATACCGAGCATATTCTGCACCTGGCACGCTGCGCTTGGGAAAGCATGCGTGGCCGATGTTGTGGCAACCACGATCAAACCAATCTGATCTTTATCGATGCCCGCCATCTCGATAGCACGCTGTGCGGCTTCATAACCCATGGTGGACACGGTTTCGTCTGGCGCGGCGATACGACGTTCACGGATACCTGTGCGCGTGACAATCCACTCGTCAGACGTATCTACCATTTTTTCCAGATCGGCGTTGGTTCGCACTTGTGTTGGCAGATAGCTGCCGGTACCAATAATCTTCGTATACATGTACGCTCAGTCACTTTTAGCTAATACAGATTCCAGGCGAGCGGCAATCCGCTGAGGGACTTGTCGCTGCACCGCCTGCACTGCCTGTTCAATGGCGACAGTAAATGCTCGCTGATTGGCGGCACCGTGACTCTTGATCACAATGCCGCGCAATCCTAACAGACAGGCGCCATTATACTGGTCGGGGTTGAGGTGACTGAATCGCCGCGTCAGGCTTTTTTGTAACCAACGCTTTAATAAAATCAGCCACCAGGCGCTTTTTTTACCTTCTCCCTGCGATTTGAGGAGAGAAAGGAACATTCGCACAACCCCTTCCATGGTCTTCAACGTCACGTTTCCAGTGAAGCCATCACACACCAGAACATCCGTTTTCCCCGTCAGCAACTCATTGGCTTCGAGATAACCAATATAGTTGATGGAGGGAACCTGTTTAAGCAATTCGGCAGCCTCACGAATGCTGTCCAGGCCTTTGGTCTCTTCTTCACCTATGTTCAGTAACGCAACACGGGGAGTGTTGATCCCGACCACTTCTTCTGCCAGCACCGACCCCATCACGGCAAACTGAGCCAGCATTGTACTATCACAATCGACGTTAGCGCCCAGATCGAGCACCACCGTTTTGCCCTTTTGCTGATGCGGGAGTACCGTCACCAGCGCCGGACGCTCAATGCCCTCAATAGGCTTGAGCAGTAATTTCGACAGCCCCATCAGCGCGCCGGTATTCCCCGCGCTGACGCAGGCCTGCGCACGTCCTTCTTTTACCAGCTCCAGCGCCATTCGCATAGAGCTGCCACGGCTATTGCGAATCGCCTGCGATGGCCGGGCATCACTGGCAATAACTGACTGCGCAGGAATAATCTGCAGACGTGAACGTTGTTCGAAGTCAGCTTTTGCAAGTAATGGCGTGATTGTGTCGGGATTGCCGACTAAAAGAAGTGTGAGTTGCGAATTAGAATTCAGTGCCTGCAATGCTGCAGGCACTGTCACGGAAGGCCCAAAATCTCCTCCCATGACATCTAACGCCAGGGTTAGACGTGTCAAGGTATCGTCGCAGCCTGGTTCGGTAAATTCCCCGTTTGCACGGGGAGTTCCTCACTAAGCCTAATCACGCAAACGCGTGATTACTTAGTGATAACCTTGCGGCCGCGGTAGAAACCGTCAGCAGTGATGTGGTGACGCAGGTGTTTCTCACCAGAAGTCTTGTCTACAGACAGGCTGGTAACTGCAGTCAGCGCGTCATGGGAACGACGCATGCCACGTTTGGAACGGGTTGGTTTATTCTGTTGTACGGCCATGGACCTTACTCCTCAATTACTTACGCTTTAAGCTGGCTAATACGGCAAATGGGTTTGGTTTTTGCGCTTCATCAGGCAGTTCCCCAAAGACCATGTCCGCCTCGGACACTTCACAGTGTTCAGAATCATGCACCGGAACCACTGGCAAGGTGAGGATGATTTCATCTTCAACCAGAGCCAGAAGATCGATTTCACCGAATTCGTTAACCTCAATCGGCTCATACGCTTCCGGGAGTGCCTCAGCCTGTTCGTCAGAACGAACCGGACTGAAACAATACGTTGTGTGAACGTGCTGTGTGAACGGTTTCCCGCAACGCTGACATTCGAGCGTTACCGTCACCTTTGCATCACCGGTTAAAACGGCAAGGCGCTGGTTATCGATAGCGAACGACATGGAGCATTCCACATCACTGTCCACACTGACTACGGATTCGGCAATACGCTCAGCCTGATCGGAAGTATAGATACCTTCGTAATCGAGGCGTTTTTGAGCCGTACGAACCGGATCAAGAGTCAGGGGTAATTTTACCTTTTGCATAGGGCGCGCATATTAACTTTGTAACGTCATATAGTCAAAGAAAAAGGCAACCAGGGCTGCCATTTGCCAATTATTCGCACACATTGCGGCCTGTAGTTTAAAATGGCTGGCATCGATACGCTATATCTGGTGATAAAAATATGCCAAATCTCGTTCTCGCTTCCACTTCTCCCTACCGCCGAATGTTGCTGGAAAAGCTCGGGATCCCGTTTGTGTGTGCCGCGCCGGACGTTGACGAGACGCCACAACCTGGCGAGTCGCCGCGTCATTTAGTAACGCGTCTGGCGAAAGAGAAAGCACAATCGCTTGCCGCACAATACCCTTCGCATTTGATTATAGGCTCCGATCAGGTTTGCGTGCTGGATGGTGTCATCACCGGTAAGCCACACACCGAAGAGAATGCCTGTAAACAGCTTATGCAGGCGCGCGGCAATATTGTTACCTTTTATACCGGCCTCGCGCTCTACAACTCCGCCGTGGGCCACCTGCAGACCGAATGCGAACCGTTTGATGTTCACTTCCGACACCTGAGCGAGCAAGAAATCACTGATTATGTGCGTCGTGAACGGCCTCTCAACTGCGCCGGCAGTTTTAAAAGTGAAGGTCTTGGGATTGCGCTCTTCGAAAAGCTGGAGGGGCGTGATCCGAACACGCTGGTGGGCTTACCGCTGATTGCGCTGTGCCAGATGTTAAGACGCGAAGCGTGTAATCCGCTGACGGCGTGACTTTTTGCGGCCTGATGCCCTCACCCACAGGGAGAGGGTGCAAACATTAAAAACGGCAACTCCGTTGCCGTTTAACTTTTACCTTAGCCGCGCAGAACTTTCAGGCAGCGTTTCAACTGCTCATCCAGCGGCGCTTCAATACGTATAGTCTCGCCGGTATTTGGATGGGTAAACTTCAGCGCTGCCGCATGCAGGAACAGACGCGACAGCCCCGTCCCCGCCAGTTGCTTATCAAATTCCCTGTCGCCATAGCGATCGTCAAACGCAATCGGATGGCCCGCAAACTGGGTATGCACGCGAATCTGGTGGGTTCGGCCCGTCACCGGGCTACAGCGCACCAGGGTGGCAAACTCATAGCGCTCTTCTACTTTGAAGCGCGTCTCAGACGGTTTACCTTCCTGGCTGACACGAACGATTCGCTCACCGCTTTGCAAAATATTTTTCAGCAGTGGGGCCTGCACCACTTTCACGTGGGACTGCCACTGACCGCGCACCAGCGCCAGATAATCTTTCTGCATCCCTTTTTCGCGCAGCTGCTCGTGCAACGAGCGCAGGGCTGAACGTTTTTTGGCGACCAGCAGCACGCCAGAGGTGTCACGATCGAGACGGTGAACCAGTTCGAGGAAACGGGCTTCCGGGCGCAGCGCGCGCAGCCCTTCAATCACGCCGAAGCTGAGACCGCTGCCGCCGTGTACCGCCGTGCCCGACGGTTTATTCAGCACCAGGATATGATCATCTTCATACAGGATCACATCACTCAGGGCGGCCACCTTCTGCAGCTTAGGCGACACGACCTCTTCTTCACGTTCGGCAACTCGCACCGGCGGAATACGCACTTCGTCACCGGCTTCGAGCTTATACTCAGGCTTCACGCGTTTTTTGTTAACCCGCACCTCGCCCTTACGCAGGATGCGGTAAATCATGCTTTTTGGTACCCCTTTCAGCTGGGTGCGCAAAAAGTTATCGATACGTTGCCCCGCTTCATCATCGGCGATAGCAACCATTTTTACGGCTGGAGTCTCTGTTTTCATGGTTGGCGATTCTAAATATCGTCAGGCATTAGCGCCACTCATTTTTCTATGCTTATATTTACTTTTATCCGGCCTGCCCCGGTTTCGCGCAATCGATTTGGTGGTTATTAAACCAATCACCATCCTGAAGTGAAGAAACTGTGAGTAACCGGGTGATAATTGGTAAAAGTCATCTTGCTATAACCCGGCGAGCAGTGGAATAATGAAGCCGTTTTCCGCGTTAAATCCGGGTTTTGTAAGGATGTCGACGGAATGACCAATTTTGTCTGACCGATCATCCACGCAGCAATGGCGTAAGACGTATTGATCTTTCAGGCAGTTAGCGGGCTGCGGGTTGCAGTACTTCCCGGTATAAGGATTGTTCTCTGGAGAGTTCTACCCAGGCAATTCCCCTGATAATTGCGCTGTGTTTCCGTATGAAACACAGGCAACCGACACTCTGCGCCTCTTAAGCGAGCGACAACCGTGAGGTTGGCGACGTGAATAGACACGAGGCCATCGGTTCATACCCCGGAAAGCGTCACCTTGCCCGCAGCTTTGTCGTCAATGTAAGAATAACGAGTAAGTTACGATGAAAAGAATGTTAATCAACGCAACTCAGCAAGAAGAGTTGCGTGTCGCCCTTGTGGATGGGCAGCGCCTGTACGATCTGGATATCGAAAGTCCTGGACACGAACAGAAAAAAGCGAACATTTACAAAGGTAAAATCACCCGCATTGAACCAAGCCTTGAGGCTGCATTTGTCGATTACGGTGCTGAGCGTCATGGTTTCCTCCCTCTGAAAGAAATCGCCCGCGAATATTTCCCTGCTAACTACAACGCTCATGGCCGTCCGAATATCAAAGATGTTCTGCATGAAGGTCAGGAAGTGATTGTTCAGATTGATAAAGAAGAGCGCGGCAACAAAGGTGCCGCACTGACAACCTTTATCAGCCTGGCAGGAAGTTATCTGGTGCTGATGCCAAACAACCCGCGTGCGGGTGGTATCTCTCGACGTATCGAAGGCGATGACCGTACCGAACTGAAAGAAGCGCTGGCCAGTCTTGAACTGCCGGATGGCATGGGTCTTATCGTGCGTACCGCCGGTGTGGGCAAATCTGCCGAAGCGCTGCAGTGGGACTTAAGCTTCCGTCTGAAGCACTGGGAAGCTATCCAGAAAGCAGCAGAAAGCCGCCCTGCTCCGTTCCTGATCCACCAGGAAAGTAACGTTATTGTACGTGCCTTCCGCGATTATCTGCGTCAGGATATCGGTGAAATTCTCATCGACAATCCGAAAGTGCTTGAGCTGGCTCGCCAGCACATCGCCGCACTGGGTCGTCCGGACTTCACCAGCAAAATCAAACTGTACACCGGTGAAATCCCGCTGTTCAGCCACTATCAGATTGAATCCCAGATTGAGTCCGCCTTCCAGCGTGAAGTGCGTCTGCCATCCGGCGGTTCTATCGTTATCGATACCACAGAAGCGCTGACCGCTATCGACATCAACTCCGCACGTGCGACGCGCGGCGGCGATATCGAAGAGACCGCCTTCAACACCAACCTTGAAGCCGCTGATGAAATCGCCCGCCAGCTCCGCCTGCGCGACCTGGGTGGTCTGATTGTTATCGACTTTATCGACATGACCCCTGTTCGTCACCAGCGTGCAGTTGAAAACCGTCTGCGCGAAGCGGTGCGCCAGGATCGTGCGCGTATCCAGATTAGCCATATTTCACGCTTCGGCCTGCTGGAGATGTCCCGCCAGCGCCTGAGCCCGTCTCTGGGCGAATCCAGCCATCACGTTTGCCCCCGCTGCTCCGGTACCGGGACCGTTCGTGATAACGAATCTCTGTCTCTCTCTATTCTGCGTCTGATTGAAGAAGAAGCGCTGAAAGAGAACACCAAAGAGGTTCACGCCATTGTTCCGGTGCCAATTGCCTCCTACCTGCTGAACGAAAAACGTGCCGCGGTGAGTGCCATTGAAGCGCGCCAGGGCGGCGTTCGCTGCATCATCGTGCCAAACGACCAGATGGAAACGCCGCACTATCACGTGCTGCGTGTCCGTAAAGGCGAAGAGACCAGCACGCTCAGCTACCTGCTGCCGAAGCTGCATGAAGAAGAGATGGCGCTGCCATCTGATGAAGAGCCAGCCGAGCGTAAACTGCCAGAGCAGCCTGCGTTAGCGACCTTCATCATGCCGGAAGCTCCGCCAGAAAGTGCCCTGGAAAAACCAGCGGCTAAACCTGCGGCACAAAAACCGGCAGTGGCGGCAAAAGCCGAGCCAGCACAACCGGGTCTGCTGAGCCGTTTCTTTGGCGCGCTGAAGAAAATGTTCGCAGGTGAAGAAGTTCAGCCAGAGCAGCCGAAAGAAGAACCTAAAGCGGCTAAACCTGAGCGTCAGCAGGACCGTCGTAAGCGTCAGAACAACCGCCGCGATCGTAATGACCGCAGCGACCGTAACGAGCGTCGTGACAACCGTTCGGACAACAATGAAGGCCGTGAGCAACGCGAAGACAACCGTCGCAACCGTCGCGAGAAACAACAGCAGAACGTTGAAGATCGTGAAATTCGCCAGCAGGCGGGCGATGAGTCCGAGAAGAGCAAACAGCGCGACGAGCAGCAGCCTCGCCGTGAGCGTAACCGTCGCCGTAACGACGAAAAACGCCAGGCGCAGCAGGACGTTAAAAACCTGAATCGCGAAGAGCCTGCTGAGCAGCAGGAGACCGAGCAGGAAGAACGTACTCAGGTTATGCCACGTCGTAAGCAGCGCCAGCTGACTCAGAAAGTGCGCGTCGGTGCTGTTCAGGCAGAAGAAACCGCAGCTGTCGCAGCCGAAGTGACAGAAACCACAACGGGCACGCAGGTTGCGAAAGTTGACCTCCCGGCCGTCGTGGAAAATCAGATAGAGCAGGATGAAAACGGTGAAAACCGTGACAACGCGGGTATGCCGCGTCGCTCGCGCCGTTCTCCGCGTCATCTGCGCGTGAGCGGTCAGCGTCGTCGTCGCTACCGTGACGAGCGTTACCCAACGCAGTCCCCAATGCCAATGACCGTGGCGTGCGCGTCACCTGAAATGGCATCCGGTAAAGTCTGGATCCGCTACCCTGTTGCTCGCCCGGAACAGGCTGTTGAAGAACAGGCAGTGACCGAAGAGGTGATTGCACCAGCACCAGCACCAGCAGCAGCGGCAGCGGCAGAAGAGGTTGTAACGGCAGCGGCAACCGTGGTTGAACCACAGGTTGTTGAAACTGAAGCACCTCACGCTGTGGACGTCGAAACCACCCATCCAGAAGTGATTGCCGCCCCGGTTGATGCCGCGCCGCAGCTTATTGCCGAAGAAGATGCCGTGGTGGCTGAAGAAGTCGCTGAAGAGGCTGAACCTGTAGCCGCAGTGGAAGAAACCGCTGAAACTATCGTTGAAACCACGACCGAAGAGGTTGTGCAGGACGTTGAGATTCAGGTTGAACCTGTTGTTGAAGAAGCGAAAGCGCCGGAAGTTAAACCCGAGCCGGTGAAGGTTGCCGTCGCGCCTGCGCACGTTGCCACAGCACCGATGACTCGCGCCCCTGCGCCTGAGTATGTGCCTGAAGCACCGCGTCACAGCGACTGGGTTCGCCCGGAGTTCAACTTCGAAGGTAAAGGTGCTGCCGGTGGTCACAATGCTACGCACAAGGCTACTGCACCAGCAACCCGTCCGCAGTCAGTTGAATAACGCACGCTAAGTGTGAAAGCCGACCTTCGGGTCGGCTTTTTTATGGCTGCTGTAGCGGCTTTCTCATTCCTGTGACCTCCGGCATGATCTGCCGCATCAACTCCAGAAAACGCCGCAAGCGCGCCGGATAGTAACGGGACCAGGGGTAAACCAGATGCACCGGTAACGCCGCCGGCTGCCACTCGGGCAGTAAATGCACCAGCCGCCCTTCCCGAATATCGTCCTGCACTGTCCAGCTTGATACCACCGCCACACCAAGCCCGGTGATAGCCGTATTGCGTGCGACATACAGACTGTCGGTACTGAGGCGGGGAGTAATCGCCACGCGCGCGGTGGCTGGCGAGGCATCGTGAAAAAGCTCCACATGGCGCTGGTAGAAAGAGCTGATGGCTATCCAGGGAAGCTGCTGCAAATCTTCCGGGGTGTTAACCGCTGGAAAACGGGCCAGCAATGCCGGAGAAGCCACCACTGAGCGCGGCACCTCAGCCAGCAGCACGGACACGGTCGCCGGGTCAACCTCCATGCCCACCCGAATCGCACAGTCAAGGTTGTCGCCGAGAAAGTCAGCCGACCGGTCGTTGAGCATCCACTCAATAGAAAGCTGCGGATAACGCTGCAGAAATTCGGTTAACGGTTTCAGGAGCTGATCCTGACCAAACGCGTGCGGGGCGCGTACCCGCAGGACGCCTACCGGTTCGTCTTCTGTCTGCCCTACCTCATCTTCCAGTGCCAGCCAGCTGTCAATCACCCGACGGGCGTGCTGATAGCAGCGCTCGCCGTCATCCGTCAGACGCGTCGTGTGAGTAGTGCGCAATATCAGGCGCACGCCGAGCATCGTCTCAAGCGACTGCAACCGTCGGCTCACCGTGGCCTGGGTGGTTGCCAGCTGCCGTGCCGCCGCAGAGAGGGACCCGGCCTCAACAATACGAACAAACGTACGCATTAACTCCACCCTGTCTATACGTTCAACTCTTTTCATCATCTTTTTGCCTATACGCTAAACGTATAAGCGTTTTACCACCAGGCCCGCTACCGCTGCAAGGCGTGCTGATAAAAAATAGCCACACACGATGAATGAGGAACATCTTATGAACACAACATCCGCCGCCCATGCCGTAAGCCGCTGGGTCATCTTAATGCTGGCGCTCGGTGCGGGCTTCAGTGTGGCATCCATCTATTATGCCCAGCCTCTGCTACCACTGATGGGCGCTGACCTGCACCTGAGTATCGAAGGAATGGGCATGGTCCCGACGCTTACCCAGGCAGGATATGCTCTGGGGATCCTGTTCCTGCTGCCGCTCGGCGACCGCCACGACCGCAGAACACTGATCCTGATAAAAAGTGCAGCCCTGGCGCTATTTCTGCTTGGCTGTAGCCTGACCGGACAGATCCACTCCCTGCTGCTGGCAAGTCTGCTTATCGGCATGGCCGCCACCATGGCGCAGGATATCGTCCCTGCCGCGGCAATCCTTGCACCGGAAGGCAAACAGGGGAAAACCGTCGGTACGGTGATGACCGGCCTGTTGCTGGGTATTCTGCTCTCCCGAACCGTCAGCGGCGTGGTAGGTGAGACTTTTGGCTGGCGCGTCATGTACCAGCTGGCTGCCGCGAGCATTGCGTTTATCGGCGTTGTGATGTGGGCCGTACTCCCGCGGTTTGCCATCCACTCCACCCTGAGCTATCCGGCGCTGCTGCGTTCTATGGAACACCTGTGGCATCGTTATCCGGCTCTGCGCCGCGCGGCGCTGGCTCAGGGTTTTCTGTCGATTGCCTTTAGCGCCTTCTGGTCCACGCTGGCGGTGATGCTGCTGGAACGTTATCACTTAGGAAGTGCGGTCGCGGGGGGATTTGGTATTGCAGGTGCTGCAGGTGCGTTAGCCGCCCCGCTGGCGGGAGGTCTGGCCGATAAGCTGGGTGCCGGAAAAGTCACGCAGCTCGGTGCGCTTCTCGTGACCGTCTCATTTGCCCTGATGTTCCTGATGCCCGCGCTGGGCCTTCATGGACAGCTCATCCTGATTGCCCTCTCCGCCGTCGGGTTCGATCTGGGTCTGCAGTCAAGCCTGGTGGCGCATCAGAATCTGGTGTATAGCCTTGAGCCGCAGGCCCGTGGACGCCTGAACGCCCTGCTCTTTACGGTAATCTTTATCGGCATGGCACTGGGCTCTGCGCTGGGCAGTAATATCTATACGCTGGCGGGATGGACCGGAGTGGTCGCGCTTGCGACGGTATGCGGCGTCATTGCGCTGGTCATTCGCCTGATTGAGAGCGCTCGCGTCAGCTCCGTGCAGGCAGACATCGCCTAAAAAAAATGCCCAATCCAGACGGATTGGGCAGTCAAAACATGCCCAGTTTCAAGACATGTTCTAAGAGGTAAAGATGTTATTTGTTCAACTGGAACAGCGACATACCCTGCATATCGCTAAACGCTTTATAGGACGCCTGCAAGGCAGCCTGCTGCATGGTGTAAGAGGAAATCGCTTCATTCCAGTCCACATCTACAAGATCACTAATTTGCGCGGTCTGAGATAGCGCCCGGTCATTACTTAACGTGTTCAGTTTATCCAGCTCGTTAAGCTTAGTACCCAAATCAGCCCGAACAGTTAATATATTATCAAGAGTGTTACGCAGCCCCCGGTTAGCAACATCAATGGCCGCTCTCTCCTGATCGGCTTTATCTTGATCGTCACCAACAGGTGTGTTTAGCGAGGCGATTGCTTTATCTAGGATCTTGAAGAGGTTCCTTTCCTGCGTTCCCCCACCAGGCTCCGGCGTTGCATTACTGGTAAAGGTGGCAAAAACCTCTGTGCCTGTATGGCTGATCTGCATATTTCGCGAAGAATCCACCTGCTGGTTAATTGGAGTATCACCGCCTATATAATCGCCGCTGGTTTGGTCAAAAGCGACGGACTCCGTCTTATAACCAGCGAAAATGTATCGCCCATTGCCGTCCGTGCTGTTCGCAAGGTTCATCAGCTGATCGCGAATCCCTTGCAAGTCCGTCGCTAGCGATGCCCGATCGCTATCACTTAACGTCCCGTTTCCTGCATAGACAATTTTTTCCTGAGCACTTTGAATGGCAGTTGTTACTTGGGAGAGGACGCTCTCTTCAAGTAACACTTTCTGCGTTGCAAAAGTACGAGCAAGGTCAAACTGGCTGTTTTGCGCCTGAGCCTGTGACAGCACAACCGCCTGCGACGCCGCAATAGGATCGTCCGACGGACGGTTAACACGCTTACCGGTGGACATTTGCTCACCGTAGCTCAGCCACTTGCTCTGGGAATCGGTGATTCCCCGCATGTTCTGGTCGTACATCATCTGGGTGCTAATACGCATTTTTCACCTCAGCCTTAGCGAATATTGATAATTGCATCAAAAAGCGTGCTGGCAGTTTGTAACACCTGCGCATTGGCAAGGTAATACTGCTGATAGCGCTGCAGGTTGCCATACTCTTCGTCGAGGTTTACCCCAGAGATGGACTGCTGCTGCTTAGTCAGTTGCGTCGCCACATTCGCTTTCGTTTCGCTGCTGGTTTTCAGCGCGGCGGTTGAGCTGCCGACCGTACTGACAAGGGAAGCATAGGCATCGTTGAAAGTCTTATTGCCGCCAACAACCTTACTGTTTTGCAGATCGAGCAGTTTTTGGCCATTGCGGTTGTCGCTCTCGCCGCCGTTACTTGCGGATGCCATAGCCAGTTTGGACTCATCTTTGAACTTGAGCTCCATATTGACGATGACATCAGAAACAGGCTTGACGATGAAACTGTCTTTGGCGTTCGCGCTACCGGTCACGTTGACGCTCAGGCCATCAAAGGAGAGATTGCCACTTGCGTCCGGGGCCATGGTGAAGCTGGTTTTATCCGAACGGGTAATAGTCCAGTCGGTGCCGTTAAACTGCAGCTTATAATCGGTTGCCTGCACTTTGGTGCTGTCTGCCACAGTGGCCGTCATTGCGGCCGTACCGGTATTGCGACTGTTGGTTACCACGGCTGGCGAACCAAAGTCGAACAGCTTGCCACCGGCATCGCCATTGGCATCAAACCCGGCTTCATGCTGCTTATTCATCGCGTCCGCAAAGGCCAGTGCCAGCTGATTGAGGTTGTTGCGCGCTTTATCCAGATCTTCTGAGCGGAACGTAAACAAGCCCCCCAGAGAACCGGTGGTGATCATTTTCTCGGGAATTTCGACGTTGCCGGACACCTCATCGCTGTAGGCGATAGTCGTCCGGGTCGGATCGGCGCTGGATTTCACCGCAGCTAACTGGTTTGCTTTGCTCCCCTGCACCAGGCTGTAACCGTTGCCAAAGGAGACGTTATAGGTGCCACCGTCCTGAACAGCCACTTCAACACCCACAATTTGGTTCAGCTCACTCACCAGTTGATCGCGCTGATCCAGCAGATCATTTGGCGATGAACCTGCCCCTACGCCGGTAAGACGTGAAATCTGATCGTTCAGATTCGCAATCTGTTTTGCGTAGTTGTTGATCTGCTCAACGCTTGAAGCGATGGCGGTATTAACCTGAGAATCCTGATCGCGAAGATACTGGTCGTTCGTTTTAAACTGATTGACCAGACCATCCGCTTTTCCCAGCACCGTCTGTCTTGCGGCCGGGTCCTCCGCGTTGCTCACCAGCGTTTGCAGGCTTTTAAAGAAATCCTGAAGCGTCGTCGAAAGTGAGTTGGTGGAATCAGAGAGCACATCGTCAATTTTTGACATCTGCTGATAGCGCGTCGTCAGACCGCTACTCTGCGTTTGCGCGGCGCGCAGTTGGTTGGTGATGAAAGCATCATATTCACGCTGCACACCAGACACATACACCCCGTTGCCCACCCAGCCACCGCCGGTCAGCGTGCTGTTAGACGCACCCAGCACGGTCGTCTGGCGGGTGTAACCTGCCACGTTATAGCTTGAAATGTTATTACTGACGGTATTGAGTGCCGCCTGAGCAGCACTGAGGCCACTCATGGCGCTGTTAATCAAACTGGACATGGAGGTTCCTTTTATTCGTTCAGACACGAGTCCTGATGAAAGTTATCGGCAGCCTCCACCGGGACTTGAGAAATTTCAGAACAGATTTTCGATATCTGTGCTATAGGCTTTGCTGACTTTCTCGCCCATCGATTTAAGCTGCTGAATCATGCTGGTGAGCTTACGCGCATAGTTCGGATCGGTGGCATAGCCCGCATTTTGCAGGGCCTGCGCACCCTGCTCAGGCGTAGCCGCCTGCGTAACGGCGGCATAACGCGGGTTGCGGCTCAACAGGCCTACATAATCGGACAACGCTTCCAGATAAGAGCTGTAAACGCGGAATTTTGCTTTGATCTTCACCGCCGCACCGTTTTCATATTCGGTGGTGGTGATCTCCGTTGTCGGCCCCTTCCAGCTGGCATTCGCCTTCACGCCAAAGATGTTGAAGCTCGGCTCGCCGTTTTCCTTACGGATCTGGCGCTGACCCCAGCCCGATTCCAGCGCGGCCTGCGCCAGAATCAGATGATGTGGTACCCCACTCTGTTCACTGGCAAGACGGGCCGGCAGCGAAAGCTGTGCCAGGAAGTCTTTGCTGTCGCCGGAGAGCGGCTCATCGCTGCTCACCGTCGCCTTCGGTATCGCTTTACGCACCATTTGCGTCAGCGCCTGGTTCTGATAGCTGGTCACCGTTTGCAGGTCGAACTTCATCGGCACCTGCTGCGGCTCATCCTTCGTCTGGATCCCCTGCGCGGCTTCGGTCTGTTTGACTATCATGTCAGCCAGACCGAGCCCTTTACCGGCGGTCATCTGCTGCGCAATCTGTTGGTCATACATGCTGGTATACAGGCGCGTTGAATCACTGCTGAACATGCCGTCTTTAGGCAGAGTTTCACGCATGCTCTTCAGCATCATCTGTACAAACATCCCCTCCACCTGGCGGGCGACCGGGCGGATATTCGCCGCCGGGTCTTTGCCTGCCTGAGTTTTCAGTTCGTTAAGCGACTGGGCATCCCAGGCCGCGCTGGTCAACAGTTTGCTATCGGTCAGCATCAGATGATTTCCAGTTTGGCGCGCAGACAGCCCGCACTTTGCATGGATTGCAGAATAGACATCAGATCCATCGGCGTTGCCCCCAGGGCATTCAGGGCACGCACCACGCTGTTGAGGTTGGCACTGGAGCGTACGCTCTGCAGCGAGCCTCCGCTCTGACGCAAATCGATCTGGGTTTGCGGCGTTACCACCGTCTGCCCACCACCAAACGGGGTATCCGGCTGGCTGACGTTGGCGGAGCGGTTGACCGTTACCGAGAGGTTACCCTGCGCCACGGCGCAACTGTCCAGCGACACTTCACGGTTCATCACCACCGAACCGGTACGGGAGTTGATGATCACTTTGGCATCCTGAACAGGGACATTCACTTCCATGTTCTGGATATCGGCCAGCATGCGCACCTGGTTGCTGCCGCCCGTTGAGGTGCGGATCTGCACGGTACGGGCGTCCAGCGCCGTCGCACTGCCATAGCCGCGGCTGCGGTTGATGGTGTCGGCGATCTGCTGCGCCATGGTGAAATCTTCGTTGTTCAGCTGCAGGTTGATGGTATTCCCCGCGCCGAACTGGGTCGGCAGTTCACGCTCAATGATTGCACCGTTAGTGATACGCCCGCCGTTCAGCTGGTTGACCTGCACACTGCTGCCGCCTGCAGAGGCCCCCGCGCCGCCCACCAGAATGTTACCCTGCGCCAGGGCATAAACCTGGCTATCCACCCCTTTCAGCGGAGTCATCAGCAGCGTACCGCCGCGCAGGCTTTTGGCGTTACCCATGGAGGAAACCACCACATCGATGGTCTGCCCCTGACGCGCAAACGCCGGGTAGGAAGCGGTTACCATGACCGCCGCCACGTTTTTCAACTGCATGTTGGTGCCCGCCGGTACGGTGATACCGAGCTGGGACAGCATGTTGTTCAAGCTCTGGGTGGTGAATGGCGTCTGGGTGGTCTGGTCACCCGTGCCATCCAGGCCAACCACCAGACCATAGCCAATGAGGGAGTTTTCACGCACGCCCTGAACGCTGGTGAGATCGCGAATGCGGTCAGCCTGGGCAAATGTTGCCACCAGCATCAGCGCCACGGCGAAGATCGATTTAAACATGGGTCACCTCGCTTACATCGGCGATAAATTAAGGAAGAAGCGCTGCAGCCAACCCATATTTTGCGCTTCGTTGATATAGCCGTTACCGACGTATTCAATGCGCGCATCCGCCACCTGGGTGGACGGAACGGTGTTGGTGCCGCTGATGGTGCGAGGGTTAACCACACCGGAGAAGCGAATGAACTCAGTGCCCTGGTTAATGGCGATCTGTTTTTCACCCACCACATGTAAATTGCCGTTAACCAGCACCTGGTCAACCGTTACCGTCAGCGTGCCGCTGAAGGTATTGCTGGCGTTCGCGCCACCTTTACCGTTAAAGGTATTGCCGCCAGACGCCTCAACATCCGCACGTGCATTGCCGAAGAGTCCCTGCAGATAGCGCGGTACGGTATCGAAGCCAAAATTGGTTTTGCCATCGCGGCTGGCATTCGCCGACGAGCTCTTGCTCGCGCTGACGTTCTCCTGCAGCACAATGGTCAGGGTATCGCCGACGTTACGCGGGCGACGGTCTTCAAACAGCGGCTGATAACCATAGTTGATCGGCTGCGCGGTCTGGAAAATGGAGCCGTTCACCACTGGCGCAGGGCCAGGAACGGGTTGGGCGGTCGTCGCACCCTGGACCAATGGTTTAGACGGGATCCAGGCACATCCGCTAAGGGTGACGGCCAGAACAGTCAGAATCGGATAACGAAACGCCGCGTTTTTTTGCATTGCCTTCATCTTCGAAAACAGGGAGCCGGTGCGGCGTTCACCGCACCGGGCTGCACCTTAGAGTTGCGTCAGTTTCTGCAGCATCTGGTCGGTCGTCGACACTGCTTTACTGTTAATTTCATACGCGCGCTGAACCTGGATCATATTCACCAGCTCTTCCGCCACGTTCACGTTCGAGGTTTCCACATAACCCTGATACAGCAGCCCTGCCCCGTTCAGCCCCGGGGTGCTCTCATTCGGCGTACCGGAGGATTGCGTTTCGGTGTAGAGGTTCTCGCCAATGCTTTCCAGACCGGTATCGTTCATGAAGGTGGTCAGGTTGAGCTGCCCCACCTGAACAGGCGCGGCCTGTCCCTGCTGGGTGACGCTCACCACGCCGTCACGCCCGATGGTGATGCTCAGGGCATTCGCCGGGATCGTGATAGCAGGCTGAACCTGGAAACCACCGGCCGTGACCAGCTGGCCGTTCTGATCGACCTGGAACGAGCCGTCACGGGTATAGGCAGAGGTCCCGTCAGGCAACTGCACCTGGAAGAAACCCTGGCCTTTAATGGCGACGTCTTTGCTGTTGTTGGTCTGAGACAGGTTGCCCTGGCTGTGCAGACGCTCGGTGGCGACCGGACGAACACCGGTACCGATCTGCAAACCTGACGGCAGCGTGGTTTGCTCAGAGGACTGTGCACCCGGCTGACGAATGGTTTGGTAAAGCAAATCTTCGAAAACGGCACGCTGACGCTTGAAACCATTGGTGCTGACGTTTGCCAGGTTGTTGGCAATCACATCCATATTGGTTTGCTGCGCGTCCAGGCCAGTTTTCGCGATCCATAAAGAACTGATCATAGGGAGTCCTGTTAACTCATAGCCAGAAGTTGGTTAGCTTTGCCCGCGTTTTCATCAACGCTGCTGATAATTTTCATCTGCATTTCAAAACGACGGGCGCTGGCGATCATGTCGGTCATGGCTTCGACCGGCTTGACGTTGCTGCCTTCCAGAACACCGGACATCACGCGAATGGTCGGGTCGGCCTGAAGTGTGGCGCCACGGGTGGCCTGAGCCGCCTGGGTCAGACGGAACATACCGTCATCACCACGCTGCACCTCTTTGCCATCCGCTTTGACCAGCTTCAGACGCCCGACGGGCGCAACGGTATTGGCTGGGTCGCCCGGGTTCAAGGCGGAGATGGTACCGTCTGCGGCGATGGTCAGCTCTGAGCCTTCCGGCACCGTCAACGGACCCGCTTCACCCATTACCGGGTGCCCCTGAATCGTCAACTGGCCTGTGGCACTGACCTGGATATTACCGTTGCGGGTATAGCCTTCGCCGCCGTCTGCCGTTTGCACGGCCAGCCAGCCGTCCTGCTGCAGAGCAACATCCAGCGGACGGGCGGTGTAATCCATCTGCCCTGGCGTCATGTCTGCACCCGGCGTGGAGGCGGTCACCAGCGTACGCGTCGGCAGGGACAACCCTTCTACCGGCACCGCACGCAGCGCATTGAGCTGTGCGCGGAACCCCGGCGTAGAGGCGTTCGCCAGGTTGCTGGCGGTAACGGCCTGCTGATTGAGCGTCTGACTTGCCGCGCCCATCGCGGTATATATTGCGTGATCCATTGCGCTTTCCTGTTAGCCGCTTAACGCAGGTTAACCAGCGTGTTGAGGATCTGATCCTGGGTCTTGATGGTCTGCGCGTTCGACTGATAGTTACGTTGCGCGACAATCATGTTCACCAGCTCTTTACTCAGGTCGACGTTAGAGGCTTCCAGCGCACCGTTGGTCAGCGTACCGAAGTTACCGGAACCCGCGGTACCCAGCAGCGCGACGCCGGAGGACTGCGTGGCAGACCAGACGTTGTCACCTTCAGACTTCAGACCTTCGTTGTTGGCGAAGTTTGCCAGCACGATCTGGCCCAGAACCTGGGTCTGTTCGTTGGAGTAGTTACCGACCACAGTGCCGTCGTCGTTGATCTGGTAGCTCACCAGGTCGCCCGGTTTAAAACCATTCTGGCTGGTTCCAACGATGTTGTTCGCACCAGTGTTCTGCTGCATGGAGTTCGCAAAACTCATGGCGAAGGTCGCAGGCGTGGCACCAGGAATGGTCGCGGTAGTCAGGTTGATGTTGCCACCGCCGAT
Source organism: Enterobacter sp. SECR19-1250 (assembly GCF_013391025.1). Lineage (NCBI taxonomy): Bacteria > Pseudomonadati > Pseudomonadota > Gammaproteobacteria > Enterobacterales > Enterobacteriaceae > Enterobacter > Enterobacter sp. SECR19-1250. The sequence continues at coordinate 54,182 of NZ_JACASJ010000016.1, forward strand.
CAGCGTACCGTTGTTGTTGAAGGTCAGCGTCGTGGCGAGAGAGGCCGTGCTGCCTGCCACGCTACCGTCCTGGGCATACACTTTCCAGGAGTTAGCCGGGGTCGCATCTTTGACGTAAAACAGGTTCATGTTGTGCGCATTACCCTGGCTGTCAAAGACGGTTACCGTACCTTTTTTGTTGTAAGTATCCGGGTTGGCCGGATCAAAGGCGGTGGTCGGTGCGGTATCGGTGGAGTTGAGGTTAATCTGCTGGGAAGCCGTGATGGTGGCCTTCGCGGCCATCAGCGTGGTCGGGATATTAATAGGCTGTGGGTTCGCACCGGTCTGAACCGTTGATGGCGTCCCGGCAACCGGATAACCGGTTAATTGCATCCCCTGCATGTTCACCAGGTTACGGTTTTCGTCCAGCTTGAACTGGCCGTTACGGCTGTAGAACACCGAGCCGTTAGCATCGACCATACGGAAGAAACCGTTCTGGCTGATGGCAACGTCCAGGCCACGACCGGTATTGGTGGTGGTGCCGTCGGTAAAGTCCTGGGTAATGGCTGCAACTTTTACGCCCAGACCCACTTTGGAACCGGCAAACATATCTGCAAATGAAGCAGAACCGGATTTAAAACCATAGGTCGCGGAGTTGGCGATGTTGTTGCCAATGACGTCCAGGTTGGTGGCCGCAGCATTCAGGCCGCTGACCGCTTGAGAAAAGGCCATGACTTACTCCTGATAAGTGTTAAGGCTTAGATAATCTGCCGAACTTCGTCGAGTGTGGTGGTACCAGAAGGACCCAAATCCAGTTTGTTGCCATCGCTACCTTTAATGACGCCCTGGACCAGCGCAAACTGCAGCGGCTGAGCCACCAGCTGGGTAGAGCCATTGCTGGCACTGATTGCCACTTTGTAAGAACCGTTTGGCGCTTTGGTGCCGTCGGCCAGGCTGCCATCCCAGGTAAAGGTATGAACGCCCGCCTTCAGTTCGCCGATATCAATCGTGCGAACCACGGCGCCGGTAGCGTCGGTGATCGTCGCGGTGACTTTGTCGGCCGCCTGCTGCAGCTCAACGCCAAACGGCGTGGTGGTGGTGGTCGTGTTGCCTTCGGTGGTGCTGGTGCCCGCCAGGATCGTGGTGCCCGGGATCATCACCCCGTGACCAATCAGGCTCGCAGCCTGCAGGGACTGGCTGTTATCAATTTGCCCGGAAACAGAGCCGAGGGTGGTATTGAGTTTCTCAATGCCGCTGACGGTACTGATCTGCGCAAGCTGCGTGGTCAGTTCGTTGTTCTGCATGGGGTTGGTGGGATCCTGGTTCTTCAGCTGTGCCACCAGCAGCGTCAGAAAGCTGCTTTGCAGATCGGAGGCGTTACTTCCCGTCAGGGAGCTGGAACCCGTCGAACTTTTGGCGCCACTGACGCCCGAGTTCGTTGGATCATTCACATTAACGGCGATGGACATGCATGTCTCCTTTACTGGCCGAGAGTGAGGGTTTTGAGCATCATGCTCTTCACGGTATTAAGCACTTCGACGTTTGCCTGGTAGCTACGTGAGGCGGACATGGAGTTCACCATCTCCCCCACCACATCCACGTTTGGCATTTTCACGTAACCGTTCGCATCCGCCAGCGGGTTGCCGGGCTCATACACCAGCTTGTCCGGTGCCTGGCTTTCCACCACGTCAGAGACTTTCACCCCGCCCGTCGCCGCGCCTGGTGCAGCATCCACCTGGAACACCACCTGCTTTGCACGATAAGGCTGTCCATCAGGTCCGGTCACGCTGTCGGCGTTCGCCAGGTTACTGGCAGCCACGTTCAGGCGCTTGGACTGCGCGGTTAACGCCGAGCCGGCGATATCGAAAATATTCAGCAAGGCCATTTATCCGTTGCCCCCCTGCAGGACGTTCATCATGCCTTTGATCTGTCCGCCGAGTACGGTCAGGCCCATCTGGTATTTCAGGCTGTTATCGGCAAACTGCGTACGCTCCCGGTCCATATCCACGGTGTTACCGTCGAGTGAAGGCTGGTCGGGAATGCGATAAAGTAAATCGGTCGTGGGCGCCGTCATCGCCTGAGCAGGAATATGGCGTGAGGAGGTCAGAGCGAGCGCGACACCGCTCCCTTCTGCACGTCCACGCTCCATCACTTTTTTAAGCTCACTGGAAAAATCAATATCGCGCGCCTGATACCCTGGCGTATCGGCGTTGGCAATATTGGCGGCTAAAATCTCCTGCCGCTGGGCGCGTAAATTGAGCGCTTCCTGCTGAAAACGTAACGCGGCGTCGAGTTTATCGAGCATGTCTCCTCCGCTGATGGCAAAATTTCAGTTCACAGCTTAAATCTCACCCCGTCACCCCTATCGACGGAATAAGCGCAAAATGCGTCGCTATTTATTCCGTTGATGCAAAACCACTGCAGGTAGAATCCTCTCAATTCGGGTAACGGTGGAATGTGCAATGCAAACGTTAAAACGCGGCCTGGTGGCTACGGCCCTGCTTTTCAGCCCCCTGGTACAGGCTGAAGTACAGGATCAACTGACGGCTTTCTTTGCTCAGCAACTGGCGGGCTTTAGCGATGAAGTCAACGTCACCGTGCGCACGCCACCTAATCTCTATCCCTCCTGTGAGCAGCCGTCGTTCAGCGTAACGGGCACCACAAAACTGTGGGGGAACGTGAACGTGCTGGCGCGCTGTCCGGGTGAAAAACGCTATTTACAGGTTGCGGTACAGGCGACGGGCAATTATGTTGTGGCCGCCGTTCCCATTGCTCGCGGCAGCATGTTGCACGCCAGCAGCGTGACTCTGAAACGCGGTCGTCTGGATCAGCTTCCGCCGCGCACCATGCTTGACATTAACCAGGCACAAGATGCCGTCAGCCTGCGTGATGTCGCGCCAGGCCAGCCGATACAGCTCTCCATGCTGCGTCAGGCATGGCGGGTTAAAGCGGGTCAGCAGGTGATGGTGGTGGCCAACGGCGATGGTTTTCAGATAAACAGTGAAGGGAAGGCATTAAACAATGCCGCGGTGGCGCAAAATGCCCGCGTCAGGATGTCCTCAGGCCAGGTGGTTAGCGGAACCGTCGATTCTGATGGGAATATTCTGATTAACCTATAATCTTTTTAAAGAAATCGCTGCGACTGCCGATAAATAATCAACTAATGATGATGTCAGGCGCCAACGCCGCGAACCCTCGATGAGGACAACACTATGAGCATTGATCGTACATCAGCCCTGAAGCCGGTAAGCGCTGTACAGCCTCGCGAAACGAATGACGCCACGCCGCAGAAAACGCGTGTGGAAAAACCGTCAACGTCCAACAGCACCAGCGTCACCCTGAGCGATGCTCAGGCAAAACTGATGCAGCCAGGCAGCAGCGATATCAATATGGAACGCGTGGAAGCGCTGAAAACGGCTATTCGTAATGGTGAGCTGAAGATGGATACCAGCAAAATTGCTGACGCCCTGATTCAGGAAGCACAGAGTTTCTTACAGAGTAACTAACCGTATGAGTCGACTGTCAGAAATACTGGATCAAATGACGGTTGTCCTGAACGACCTGAAAACGGTCATGGACGCGGAGCAACAGCACCTCTCTTCCGGTCAGATCAACGGCAGCGCGTTGCAGCGTATTACGGAAGATAAAAGTTCGCTTCTGGCGACGCTGGATTATCTGGAACAACAGCGTCGCGCTGAGCAAGATCCTAAGCGCAGTGCGAATGACGATATTGTAGAACGCTGGCAGACCATTACAGAAAAAACCCAGCATCTGCGCCATCTCAATCAGCACAACGGCTGGCTGCTGGAAGGCCAGATTGAGCGTAATCAGCAAGCGCTTGAGGTGTTAAAGCCGCATAAAGAGCCCGGGCTGTACGGTGCGGATGGTCAAACATCAACGGCACGTGTCACGGGCGGGAAAAAGATTTCGATTTGAAGCCCAGGCGACAAATCAGGCAGCGGGGAGCACCCTAAGGTGAACTCCCCTTTTGGCGTTTATGCGGTACGGCGGGCAAACTCTTTCACTTTGAAGCCCAGCACCGCGAGCGTCGCAAAGTAGGCCACAACCCCTACACCCACAACGGCCATCAGCCGCATCAGACGGTAAAGCATGGTGCCCTGCGACCATTCCGGCATGACATGCAGCATGCCAAGCAACGCCGCTGCCATAACCAGCACCGCAACGATCAGACGCACAAAGAAGCTTTTCCAGCCCGGTTGCGGCGTGAAGATATCCTGCTTACGCAACTGCCAGTACAACAGCCCGGCGTTGAGACAGGCCGCAAGACCAATAGATAAGGCCAGACCGGCGTGCTTCAGCGGGCCAATAAAGGCCAGGTTCATCAGCTGAGTCATAATCAGCGTCACAATGGCAATTTTCACCGGCGTTTTGATGTCCTGGCGCGAGTAGAACCCTGGTGCCAGCACTTTAACGACGATCAGCCCCATCAGCCCCACCGAGTAGGCAATCAGCGCCTGCTGCGTCATTGACGCGTCAAAAGCGGTGAATTTGCCGTACTGGAACAGGGAAACGGTCAGGGGCTGCGCGAGGATCCCCAGCGCCACCGCACTCGGCAGCGCCAGCAGGAAGCAGAGACGCAGCCCCCAGTCCATCAGACGGCAATATTCGTCATGGTTTCCGCTGGCAAAACTTTTCGACAGCGACGGCAGGAGAATAGTCCCCAGCGCCACCCCCAACACCCCGGAGGGAAACTCCATCAAACGGTCCGCGTAGTACATCCACGAAACGGAACCGGATTTGAGGAAAGAGGCGAAGATAGTGTTGATGATAAGCGAGATCTGGCTAACCGAAACCCCGAGAATGGCAGGCCCCATCTGCTTAATCACGCGCATCGCACCGGCGTCACGGAAATTAATTCGCGGCAGAACCAGCATGCCGATTTTCTTCAGATGCGGCAGCTGATACGCCAGTTGCAACACGCCGCCCGCCGTCACCGCCCAGGCCAGCGCCAGCACCGGCGGGTTGAAATGGGGCGCGGCGAACAGCGCAAAGCCAATCATGCTGATGTTAAGGAAGGTTGGCGCAAACGCCGGAACGGAAAAACGGTTCCAGGTATTGAGGATTGCCCCCACCAGCGAGGCCAGGGAGATCAGCAGAATATAAGGAAAGGTAATACGCAGCAGTTGAGTGGTCAGGGCAAATTTATCTGCCGAGTCCGCAAAGCCGGGTGCCGTCACCATAATCACCCAAGGCGCAGCCAGCATCCCGAGTACCGTTACGATCGCCAGGGCCAGCGTCAGGAGGCCTGAAACGTAAGCGACAAACACGCGCGTGGCGTCTTCACCCTGCTTGCTTTTATATTCCGCCAGGATAGGAACGAATGCCTGGGAAAATGCCCCCTCGGCAAAAATGCGACGCAATAAATTCGGCAATTTGAACGCGACGAAAAAGGCGTCCGTTGCCATCCCTGCACCAAATACTCTTGCCACAATCGCATCGCGCGCAAAACCCAGCACGCGGGAAAACATGGTCATCGAGCTGACTGCCGCCAGCGATTTTAATAAGTTCATTAATGAGAATTCCCACAACCCTACGGATTTCCAGGACGGGTAAGCGAAAGCGCCACCCATTGAAACCAACAAACGGCGCTTAGTCTACCCGGATTTAAGGGAATTACTATCGGCAGATGTTACAGAGAATTATTCGCTCATGGCCTCTCGCCAGAGCCGCTCAACAATGCGTTGTGCCATGATGGCCTGCTCACCGGATGTTTCCGGAACCGTCTGATTTTGCACACAGGCGATAAAGTGGCGGGCGCATCCGTCAAAGCCGCGCTGCTCAAGGGTGCTTTGCCAGCCAGGCGCCGGTAGCGTGACCACGCCGCTGCCTTTCTCTTCGCGCCATTCGCGCATGTCGGTAATGTCATACAGAGCCCCCTCAGTGACCGCCTGCACAGACTCCCGCTGACTGCCGGCCCGGCGATGCATGCTGGTGGTGACCTGCAGATGCTCAAGAGCAAAATGGTGCTCAGCGTAAACCATCTGGCCCTGATCGTTGGTCAACAGGGTGCCGCTTTTAAGCTGGGCTTGCCCGTTGGTTAGCCAGAGCGCCGTATCTACCACGTGCAGGTAATCATCCAGAAGGGTAAAGCGCAGATCGTTCGGTCCGACGCTGTCGGTACGATGCTTGTCCATTCGCAGGGACGCGAGCCCACCAGACCGGGCCTTCAACTGCTGGTAAAGCGGCGCAAAACGGCGATTGAAGCCCACCATCAGCGTCAGTTTTTTGCGTGCAGCGAGTTCAATCAGCCGTTCGGCATCCTGAATGTTTTCCGCCAGGGGTTTATCCACACAAACGTGGACCCCGGCATTCAGTAATACGCTGACCACCTGATAATGGGTGGCGGTAGAGGTGTGCACAAAGACCACATCGCAGTCGCGCGCCAGATCCTGAAGCGATGCCGCATACGGCATGCGCCAGGTTTCGCAGATCCGCTCGGCCTTCTCGCGGGTAGGTGACCACGCCCCTTGCAGCGTCCAGTCCGTCGCGGCCCCCAGAACAGGCAGCCAGGCCTTTTGCGCAATACCGCCCAGCCCTACCACGCCAACGCGTAATTTTTTCACCGTCAGTCTCCTAAATGTGCCAGCAATGCATCCAGGCGTTGTTTCAGCCCGGCCACCTCTTCCTCCAGCGCCTCTACGCGTGCCGCGAGGCTGTCATGCGCGGCGGGGGCAGCCGAATCTGCTAACACCGTTGACGGATCAACCTCACCGCTAAACAGGTGCATATAGCGGCTTTCACGTTTCCCCGGCTCGCGCGCCAGACGTACCACGTAAGGGCCATCCTCGCGGGTGGCAAGCCCGTCCAGGGTCTGCTCAACCTCCTGCATATCGGCGAACTCATGCATGCGGGAGGCCCGGGTGCGCAGTTCACCGGGTGTTTGCGCGCCGCGCAGTAACAGCGTGGTGATCACCGCCACCTCGGCGGCATTCAGCTTCAGATCGCCGAACTCGGAATTGCAAAACCGCTGCTCGTACTTGGTCACGCGGTTACCGAAACCGCTGACCGTGCGCAGGTAATGGCGTTTAACCAGTTCATCGAGAATATCCTGCACCTCATGTTCGCCGAGATTCATCACCGGCTCACGGTTGGTTTTCTGGTTACACGCCATCGTCACGGCATTGACGGAGAGCGGATACTGTTCCGGCGTGGTGACCTGTTTTTCCAGCAGGCAGCCAATCACACGCGCTTCTGTTGCGCTTAACTGATATTTCATCTCTTCTCCTTAGCGGCCTGCCGTCCAGTCCCGGGTGGTTAATGCTGTCAGTACGTGGTCGCGCCACTCTCCGTCTATCAGCAGATAATCTTTGGCGTACCCCTCTTTCTCAAACCCCAACCGCGCGAGCAAATTACCGCTGCGCTGATTGTGTGGCATGTAGTTCGCCATAATGCGATGGATATGTTGCGTGCGCTGCATATAACGGATCGCCACCGTTAGCGCCTCATACATCAGCCCCTGCCCTTGCCATTTCTGGCCGATGGAGTAGCCGAGGTAGCAGGCGTGAAACGATCCGCGCACCACGTTGGAAAAGTTGGCAATGCCGATGATCTCTTTTTCCTCCGGATCCAGCAGCGCGAAATAGAACGCGCTTCCCTGCTTGTGGAATTCTGCAATCATGCTGAGGCGCGCCTGCCAGCCGGAAGGGTAGCAGTGGCTCTCATCCCGAACGGGTTCCCAGGGTTTTAAAAACTGGCGATTCTCGGCGTAATAATCCGCCAGACGCCAGGCATCACGCTCGTGCACCAGACGAACAACCAGCCTGTCCGTTGTCAGACGCACTTTTGGCACATTACTGCGATAGCCAAACATCGATACCACTCCTTCCCGTCACTTCTGCTTACCCATTAGCTTTACTATACCTGCGCCTGTGCCGTCTGTGAAAACAGTGACATACCATTTTGACCTCTTTTCACATTTTTCGATGAGAACTCTCTATCAAAGCGCTCTTTTGATAAAAAAATATTGTCACGCGCGGGGGTGGGAAAAAACGTGGCGACACCGCAGAATGTTAGCGTGCTCACCATCCTGTTTTCCCTGGAGGGAAAATGTCCCGCGTATCACAGGCCAGGAGCCTGGGTAAATATTTCCTGCTAGTCGATAACATGCTGGTCGTGCTCGGCTTTTTTGTTGTGTTTCCCCTCATCTCGATCCGCTTTGTCGATCAAATGGGCTGGGCGGCACTGATGGTCGGTATCGCGCTCGGGTTACGCCAGTTTGTCCAGCAGGGTCTGGGCGTGTTTGGTGGTGCCATCGCCGACCGCTTTGGTGCCAAACCGATGATCGTGACGGGCATGCTGCTACGCGCGGCAGGCTTCGCCACCATGGCAATTGCCCAGGAACCGTGGCTGCTGTGGTTTTCCTGCTTCCTCTCCGGTATCGGTGGCACCCTGTTTGACCCGCCGCGCACCGCGCTGGTGGTTAAACTCATTCGTCCGCAGCACCGGGGACGCTTCTTCTCAATTTTGATGATGCAGGACAGCGCCGGGGCGGTGATTGGCGCCCTGCTGGGAAGCTGGCTGTTGCAGTACGACTTTCGTCTGGTCTGCGCGGCGGGTGCGCTGCTCTTTATTCTGTGTGCGCTCTTTAATGCCCTGTTTCTGCCGGCATGGAAACTGTCGACGGTCAAAGCCCCGGTACGCGAAGGTCTTGGCCGCGTGCTGCGAGACAAACGCTTTGTTACGTACGTGCTGACCCTGACGGGGTATTACATGCTGGCCGTTCAGGTCATGCTGATGCTGCCGATCATGGTAAACGACATTGCGGGCACCCCGACCGCCGTGAAATGGATGTACGCCATAGAAGCCTGCCTCTCTCTGACCCTGCTCTACCCGATCGCCCGCTGGAGCGAACGGCGTTTTCGCCTGGAGCATCGCCTGATGGCCGGGCTGTTATTGATGACGCTCAGCATGATGCCCATCGGGCTGGTGAACTCGCTCCAGCAACTGTTTACGCTGATTTGCACCTTCTATATCGGCTCCATTATTGCCGAACCGGCTCGTGAAACGCTGAGCGCCTCGCTTGCCGACGCGCGCGCTCGCGGCAGCTATATGGGGTTCAGCCGCCTGGGGCTGGCCTTTGGCGGTGCATTGGGTTACGCCGGCGGCGGCTGGCTGTTCGATGCCGGAAAAGCCCTAAGCCAGCCGGAACTGCCGTGGGTCATGCTCGGCGTGGTCGGCTTTATGACGCTCCTTGCGCTGTGGTGGCAATTTAGCCAGAAGCGCAGCGCGAGCGGCATGCTCGAACCTGGGGCATAACATTCCCTGCGGCGGGGCCTCTCCCGCCGCCATTATCAGTTTTTTCTGCTGGTTTCCGCTATTTCACCCTGACATACTGGCGTAACAGGACAGTAGCGCCGATTTTTCGTTGAGGAACACTATGAAAAAAATTGTCATTGCCGCCGCATTCATTGTCAGCGGCCTGCTGGTAGGTTGTAACCAGCTTACGCAATACACCGTCAGTGAGCAGGAAATTAATCAGGCGCTGGAAAAACATAATAACTTTTCAAAAGACATTGGTGTGCCGGGGCTTGCCGATGCGCATATCGTCCTCAGCAACCTCACCAGCCAGATTGGGCGCGAAGAGCCGAATAAAGTCACTCTCGCCGGGGATGCCAATCTCGATATGACCTCTCTCTTCGGTAACCAGAAAGCCAACATTAAGCTGAAACTCAAGGCGCTGCCGGTCTTTAACAAAGAGAAAGGGGCCATCTTCCTGCAGGAGATGGAAGTGGTAGACGCGGACGTCACGCCGGACAAGATGAAACCGGTGATGCAGACCCTGATGCCCTACCTGAACCAGTCCCTGCGCAACTACTTTAACCAGCAGCCGGCCTATGTCTTAAGTGAAGACAAGAGCAAGGGTGAGGCGCTGGCGAAAAAATATGCCAAAGGCATCGAGGTGAAACCGGGAGAGATCGTTATTCCATTCACCGATTAACCTGAAGGGGCGCAAAAGCGCCCTTTTTTTTACGGAAAAGTGTGCAAACGAAAACGTTTCCGCTTATGATTTGTGTCCGGCAAAAACAGCCATCCTAATGACTGATTCCTGACAAGCCGGAGCTTCCATGACTGCACAACCCCAGGTTCTTAAAATCCGCCGCCCTGACGACTGGCATATCCATCTACGTGATGGCGATATGCTGAAAACCGTCGTGCCGTATACCAGCGAAATTTATGGCCGCGCGATTGTCATGCCTAACCTGGTTCCACCAGTCACCACCGTTGATGCCGCTATGGCTTATCGCCAGTGCATTCTTGATGCCGTGCCGGCAGGACATGATTTCACCCCGCTGATGACCTGCTATCTGACCGACACCCTCGATCCGAATGAAGTGGAACGCGGCTTTAACGAAGGCGTATTCACCGCGGCGAAACTCTACCCGGCTAACGCTACCACCAACTCCAGCCACGGTGTCACCAGTATTGACGCCATCATGCCGGTTCTGGAGCGCATGCAAAAACTGGGCATGCCGCTGCTGGTACACGGTGAAGTGACCCACGCCGACATTGATATCTTCGACCGTGAAGCCCGCTTTATCGAAACCGTAATGGAGCCGCTACGCCAGCGTCTTCCTGCGCTTAAAGTGGTGTTTGAACACATCACCACCAAAGATGCCGCAGAGTATGTCCGCGATGGCAATGAACTGATTGCCGCCACCATCACGCCGCAGCATCTGATGTTTAACCGCAACCACATGCTGGTTGGCGGCGTTCGTCCGCATCTCTATTGCCTGCCGATTCTGAAGCGTAACGTTCATCAGCAGGCGCTGCGTGAACTCGTTGCCAGCGGTTTCTCCCGCGCCTTCCTCGGCACGGACTCCGCGCCTCATGCACGCCACCGCAAAGAGGCCAGCTGCGGTTGCGCAGGCTGCTTTAACGCCCCTACCGCGCTCGCCAGCTATGCCACCGTGTTTGAAGAGATGAATGCCCTGCAGCATTTTGAAGCGTTCTGCTCGCTCAATGGACCACGCTTCTACGGGCTGCCGGTCAACGAAACGTTCATTGAACTGGAGCGTAAAGAGAGCCGCGTGGACGAGGCCATTCCGCTGACAGATGACACGCTCATCCCATTCCTTGCCAGTGAAACCGTCAACTGGACGGTAAAACGCTAAAAAAACAGTGCCCCTTGTTGTCAAACCCATAATGTACCTGTATAAATAAACAGTATATTACACAGGGGGCATTTATGCGTATTGAAGTCACCATAGCCAAAACAACCGTTCTGCCTGCTGGCGCGCTTGATGCGCTGGCCGGTGAATTATCCCGCCGTATTAACAGTACTTTCCCTGACAACGCTGGTGCCGTAACGGTTCGTTATGCGGCGGCAAACAACCTCTCCGTCATTGGCGGCGCGAAAGAAGATAAAGACCGTATCAGCGAAATCCTGCAGGAAACCTGGGAAAGCGCCGACGACTGGTTCATCACAGATTAATCTTGCTCCCTCATTGTTCTTTTTTGCCGGGTCGCCCCGGCTTTTTTTCGTCTGAAATCCGGTTCGTTCAAATTAATTCGGCAACAAATTTAAAAATCGTGAACAAAGTGGTGTTTTATTGTTCGAACAATCCTAAAAAGCAGAAAAATGTGTTGCCAACTGTTTATTTTTCCCTTGCGAACCCTTATTACTTGTATACTGAAGATGCTTTCAGAAAAACATGCATTGAACCTCGGAGCGACTTTGTTGAATAAATCGAACTTTTGCTGAGTTGAAGGATCAGATCACGCATCT